>NZ_JAUBRI010000041.1:0-67607 GCF_036701795.1 Microcoleus sp. N9_A1 | reverse complement strand
TTCGCTTACGCTGTGCTTATCTTAACGGGGAATTTTCCTTAAGTATTTCTGCTTAGTTCTCAACTGGGATGCTCCCCATTTTGGGTGATGGCTGTTTCGTAAGGAATCCAAGGAGATTCTTTGATAATTGTGCCATTGAGAGTGAAACGGACAAAAGAGTTAGTTGGCGGATATGCTACATCAGCAACTACTACAGTTTGTCCTGAATTAAGAACAGGAGCTCGTAGCGCAATTGTTGGTGAGTTGACCTTGACTTCAAAAGTGACTTGAGCTGTCGATCGAACTACCGGAGGCGTTGTGCCGGTGATATCTTCGACTTCAATGACGTGAACGCCAGCACTATTAATAGGAATAACTAGCCCAAATTGATATTGAGGTGCTGCCGTCGTGCCGACATTAGTTGCGGATGTATCTGTCCCAACCACTGTGCCGTTGAGTTTAAATCGAACGTCAGTATTTGTGTTACTGTCTGCGATCGCTGTTACTGCTAGAGAATAAGGCAAAGAGTTTACTTGAATACTTGGCTGATTTGGGGCGGTGATTCTAATAGCCATGATTATTTATTTAATTTGTGAATACACGAGAATTAATCTCTTCTCTGTAGTCAATACCAGAGAAGAGATTAAAAACAAGAAAGAGAAAGAACTTTGGCGCTTATCAGGTTTGAATCAGCAGAGCCTGAGCCAGGATAACTTCCGATTCCACTGATTCTCCAGCAATCATCAGAGTTGTGTAAGCATCAGGGCTTGTGTTGTCACCGTCATCGTCGTGAACCATGATGACTTTAGTATTTTGCAACTGAGTGAATGTTTGGTAAAGCTCAGTTAGATATTCAACCTGTTCGATCGGCATCAAAATGCTAAATACTGTCTCTGGTAAAACAGGCTCTTCCATCGCCAAACCTTGGGTTGCCATCCCTACTAACTCTGTCAAAGAGTTTCTGATCAAAGGTTGAAACAGCTCATCTAAAGTTTTGTATTCAATGCGTCGTGTCGCCGGAGCTTTGTAACTAGGAGCGAGGGGATTCATCGCCTTGATTGCAGCTCTCCGCATTGAAGCATCTCTGCTGAGGATTGCTGCTTCATCCAATGGCAGTTTAGCTCTTTTAATCGAAAGCGGTGAATCGCTTTCAGATTGGGGCCAGAAGTTGTAGTCAGCGAGTGTTGCCCGCAGCATTTTTGTTGCGAATCCTGCTGTTATTGTCATGGTGGTAATCGAGCTTGGTATCGATCGATAAATTATTTTTTTAGTATATCATCTCAATTTTATTTCTCTTTTTAACGGCAAAAACTTGACTTTTGTTTACAAATAAAATAGGAACAAAAATTAAAATTGACTAATGGGGTTCTGACCAGGAAACGGCAATAACAAATATAGAATCAGCAAAAAACCAGCAATCTACAGAATTATTGTTTAAAACTGTTGCTTTAGTATTTGCACTCCTTTGAGTATCAAAAAACTAGGCATTTTCAAAATTGCTTACCCATTTATCACTGTTTTTGTCACCTAAGAAAACAATTTGACCATTTTCTGTAGCGGGTCAACAAAATAGTAAGCGAAACACACAACAAACTTGAGGATAAGAAAAACCACTAGCGAACTGGTGCAACGCTATTAGTGGCGAGAAAGTGCATAAAATGTCAGGAGATAGGCTTGAATTTCTTGATTTTAAGCCTATCAAAGGAATTGACCATATAACTACTGTCAAACAGATGACTTTGACCTTCCCCACGACAAGAAGCTTTGTTAGCAGGAAGCCAATGACAGTCACCGGAAGCATTTCTTACCCGATAGAAACATTGAGGAACGATCCTCTGCGAGGGCTGCGCCAACGGAAGTTCAATTTTACCGTAGCTTGCGGAGCGCCTTGCACTGAGCCCTTCGACTACGCGGTTCCTGAGCGGAGTCGAAGGGCAGGATAAACTTCGTCGAAGGGTAGCGCCATCGCCCAACCCGGACACCAGTTGCTGCCGTAGTAGAAAAAGCAGTCCTTCGGTTCCTTAAACCATTCGATGTGATTTTTAGTTAAACAGACGGGAATCCCCACACTATATCGCTTCGATTAGTGCGGGATGAAAGGCGCGTGAGGTGACGATTCCACCCGTCAAGCAATTCAAAACTATGTTTTGAGCGGTGGGCGGGTGGATGACGAGACAAGCAAATTCTTTATTCAACGGGTCTATTTTGTCCTTCAATATACTTTTTTAATTGCTCCACAGTCACGCCATCACAGGAGACAATAAAATATCCATTCGTCCAGAAAACATCCTTCCAGTAGACTTTTTCAACTTCAGTCACAAACTCTTTCCGCAAGTACCAACTAGATACAGTTTTGAGGTTGTTTATAAGTTTGCTTGGCTCAGGAAAGCGGAGTGTACTGAAGTAGTAAATGTACGTGGTCGCGTTCACCATTGAATTCTACCAATCTTCCTTCCCACTTTTCCATGAGAGCCTTAAAAATCTCCTCAAGTCTTGTCAGCATTAAATCCGTCAGAACTTTCCGTCGATACTTGGTGGTCAACACTAAATGACACTTGAGGTCGGAAACCCCTCTGGCTTTATGGATAAAATCTTGACTCATGCCCTTGACACTAAATAACGTGTTCTGGTACATTAACACTAATTGATAGGTACTGACTACCTTCTAATATTGACTATTAAATGAGAACTTCTTACCAGTATCGATTACGTCCAACAAAGTTACAAGCCATTGAAATTGACAGATGGCTGTCAATGTTGTGTGCACAGTACAATTATTTGTTGGCTGATAGATTCAATTGGTACGAGCAAAACCGTTCTCCCATCAATGCGTGTCCGCTAGTTTGCCACTTACCTCAACTGCGCGACAACCCACAATACTACGCTCAAAAAAAGACGTTACCTCAACTCAAAAAAACTCACCCTTGGTATGCAGAGATTTACTCTCAAGTCCTTCAAGATGTAGTTAAGCGAGTCAAGGTAACTTTTGATCGTTTTCTAAAAGGTGATAGCAGTGGAAAGCGTAGCGGTAGACCTCGATTTAAACCACGCAGTCGTTATCGCACGTTTACTTATCCTCAAGTTAAAGACGGCTGCTTACAAAATAACTTAATCAACTTGCCGATGCTCGGAAAAGTTAAAGTTGTTTTACACCGTCCCATACCTGATGGATTCAAAATCAAAACCGTTTCTATTACCAAAAAAGCTGATGGGTACTATTTGACTCTCAGTTTGGAAGATTCAACAGTCCCTGATCTCAAACCAGATTTCAATCCACACAAGATTGCTGGAATTGATGTTGGGCTGAAGGAATTTTTGACAACATCAGAAGGCGAGACTGTGGCAATTCCTCAACATTACCGCAAAGCTCAAAAACGCCTGCGGGTAATTCAGAAGCGAGTCTCGCGCCGCAAAAAAGGCAGCAACCGGAGACAGAAAGCAGTTAAGCAACTGGCGAAATGTCACAAAAAAGTAGCGGATAAGCGTAAAGACTTTCATTTCAAGACTGCTAACGAGCTCTTGAAGAAATATGATGTTGTTGCGGTGGAAGACTTGAATGTCTTGGGACTTGCGCGTACAAAATTAGCTACATCTGTGTTGGATGCTGGGTGGTCAAGCTTTCTGTCGATTCTAACAAATAAAGCTGTAAATGCTGGTTTGTTGGTAATCCCAGTAAGTGCCTACAATACTTCACAAGATTGCTCTAGTTGCGGCGAAAAAGTACCGAAAAAGCTGCATGAAAGATGGCATGACTGCCCCCATTGTGGGTGTAGTCTTGACCGCGATCATAATGCAGCTATTTTAATCAGGAATAGGGCGGTGGGTCATCCCGTCATTAAAGCTCAGTCAATGTCCGAAGCAATAGCTGGAGTCGCTGAGAAGCCTACACCATACTGTACGCCTGTGGTGTAGGAGTATGTCACTTATTTTGGCTATTTTGCTGCTGAGATTTAGATGTGATTTCAGCAACAGCTTGATTGAAAGCTTCATCGGTGGGTTTTTTAATCATACCGATCGCATAAAACCATTTCTTGTTGGATATTTCGTCCCCCTCGGCAGATGGTTTTCTGGCGTTACTGAATCAAGGTATGATAAACTTATAATGCGATCGCGGACGCAGAGAATGATTTCGGCGTTGCTGATTTACGGTATGAAAGGCTAAATATGCAAATCATAGAAACCAATATTCACAACGCTTCGGGATTTTAAAATGATTTTTTTCATACCCTGATTAAGCAACGCCGCTGTGGCGCTCTCCGTGAGTGATAGAAGAGCTGATGAGAGTCTTATATTCGCAAGTGCGTGAGCAGGTCAAAAAAAAGCCAAATGGACTAGGTTGATCATGATAGACTCACTCTTCAGTTAAAAATACTTGTAATGCCAATATTGAATAATTCATGTTTTTGTTTCTACAAATCGACCAATTGTATTAAAAGATACTTAGGGGTTGATACGCTTGGGTTTCCCTTCTTTCCCCACGGAACTAAACCCAGCGTATCAGATGATTCGGGTTTGCTTTCTCGTTTTTGAGTAAAACATCGATTATTTCAGTCTAAACCTGTAAATATTCCCAAGATTACGATACTACGCTTATCACGCCTATCACCGTGAATATCTCACAGAAGAGTTAAAAAAGATTGCTCCACAAATTAGGACGACAATCAAGTTTTAACTCTCAAAAAAACCATCAAAACAAGACAAAGAAGTACAAGAAAATCCGGATTTGTACCCGTTAGAGCAAGGTGGGGAAAGAGAACGGTCAAATGCTTGGGTGAAAAAATGCAAAATTTTAGTCAAGAACTTTGAGAGAACTTTGGATAATGGGACTGACAAGCTCAACCTTTGTTTTATTCGACTGATGCTTAAGAGGCTTGCACCCTATTCTTAGATGTCAAATGGGTTCTATATGCTTGCAGAGCAAGTATTATAGCTCATTTAGATCGTGTTTTTTTTAAGTACCGTTAAGCACCTAAAAAACTGTTTACAAGTTGCTGCTACTATAGTTGATAAACCTGGAATAGCCTGTAATTTGTGTAAAAAAATCGAAGCAATTTGGGTTAACTTCATACCTATTGCACTTATCATACACTTCTAGTTTTAATTAAAACGTAAAAGTAGTTCGGAATAAGCCAATCCAAATACTATCATTAGCTGCATTATGCTCAGGATTAGTAATCAACAAAACTCCCGGAGTAAGAAAGATGTTGTTAGTAAGTGGATAACGATAAGATAGCTCAAAGTGCAGCGAACTATCGCGGTCTAAGCGAGAAGAAACATCATTAGTTGTAACCTTCGGGGGCATCCCAAAGACAAAATTTAACTGACTCCCTAACTTACCCAAATCAGGCACTACCGCAGTAACTGCCCAACTCCAGATATCGGCACTAGATCCCTGTGAACCATCTAAACCATTAACACGAGGCGAAGACTCAGCCCTAGCATTAAAATAGCTAACCCAAGCGCCTAAAATCAACTTATTGCTCAACTTATAAGTAGATTGTAAGCCAAAAGCGTTAGAAGAAGTCGCCGTATTTTCTCCAAAAGGCAACTGAGCAAATCTACTGCCCTTACCCCCAGTTACATTAACACTTGAACCCAAAGCGTAGTAACGACCGTAGGTAAAAGCGATCGCTAACCGATTAGATGGAGTATAAGTTAACTGAGTTAAAGCAGTATATTGACCGCCAAACAGTCCCTCAACGGGATTGCTACCACTCGTAGTTAAATAACTGACACCAGCGGCAATTTTATCAGTAAAATTATAATAAACTACAGCACCCGTACCAAAAGCAAACGAATAGATAGGACTTTCAGCACCAAAATTAGAAATAGAAGAAACAGGATTAAGGGCCGGAAAAATGCGAGTCGGAAAATCTGCAAGAGGTGCGATCGCTACTTTACCGCGTTTACCTATAGGAAACTCATAAAACAACGAGCCTAGCCTAACATTATTGGTAGTGTCAACAGCACCAATCAAGCGAGTCATATCTGTTCCAGTAACACTACTACCAAAATTGCTGACATTTCCAGCTCGAATGCTAGTGCGTAATCGATCTCGACCTGTAAAACTGGTATCAAAGTTGAGATTTACCCGCGCTGATAAGGTGAGATTTTCATTCAAGTCGTCTGTGGGATTTTCCCCAGAATAAACAGCTTTCCGATCTCCAAAAGCACTAATTAAATTAAAATCTACTGTCCCCCGGAGCACTGTAGTAGTGCTAAACTGATTATCGTTGAGAGAGACTACTCGCTGTTCTAAATTATCTATTTTAGCGGTGAGGGTTTTCAGTTCTGTCGCAAAGTCTGCTTGTAGCCTTTGTACAACTGCCAACTCTTCTTTATTGGGGAATGTATTGCTCAAGCTATAAATTATACGTCCAACTTTAATCAAGCAAGTATTCAAGGCCGCAGCAAATTCATAACGGGTTATAGCACGATTACCCTCGAAAGTACCTTTGCCAGAACCAGCAACGCAACGATATTTTTCTACCAAGCTTCGCAGCGCTTCATAAGCCCAATCCCCAGGACTAACATCTCGCAAGTCTGTGACACTGGTAACTTCCTCCATAGCATCTGGTGGTTGGCTATATAGTTGGGGCGGTTGTAATTGGTTAGTAGGAATTTTTGGGACTTGAGGTTCATCACCCGCGTTAACTGAGGGCAACCTATTACCAGAAGATACTTGGTTTTCCAATGTGCTAGAAATCACCTTTGAATTACTCAATAATTCTTCCCAATACTTCTCGGATAAGCCTCGATCTCCCCTAACCTCTTCACCTTCGATCGGGTTTAAGGAGGGGGGGACATAGCCCTCCTCCTTTTCAAGAGGAGTTGGGGGGATATTCGAGGGTTCAATATTACTAATCGACAAGTCTTGGGATTCTTCCCCAAAATTATTTGAGTTGAACGTTGTTACAGATGATGGACGCAGAAATTCGTTAGTCGTGTTAGTTTCATCAGTTGATGTAACCATAATACCTGAAGTGTCTCCCAATCTAATAACTTGCTCATTAGCCTCATTCTTCTCTGACAAGTTGGCAGTTGTAGTTATTTGAAAGTCGGGTAATGGAATATCGGCAAAATTTGCTTGCCCCAAGACAGGGGGTAATATTAACAAGTTACAACCCAGTATTAATGAGCTTAGCGACAACGGCAGACTCAATTTGCTCATAATTTTTCTTTCCGATCGTACATACAATGAATAACAAACCTTTTTATCTCCGAAGGCCGGAGGCAGAAGGAAAACTGCCCTCTGTTTCCTGCCACATCGGAGGGAGCAAGGGTTTAAGACCGAAGGCAGGAGAAGTCGAATCCCCTACTGAGAAAGCTCCTCCTGCCTCTTGGGGAGCATCTCATATTTGTAAAAACCCTTGTTCTGGCTCCTTCCTTCTTCCTCTATCCTCCTTCCTTCTGCCTCTTCCCTTCTGCCTCCTGCCTCCTGCCTCCTGCCTTCTTCATTAAGGACGAACTCTAAATTCATTATTGGCAGTTTTAATCACTTTATTAGCTACATCTTCGGGAATTTTCGTGTACCCCGATTCTCGATTAAAGGCTTGACCTTTAGTTAGAATCCATGTCAACAAGTTCTTATTAGCTTGGACAAGAGTTTCGTTGGGATACTTTTCATAAAATAGTAGCCAACTCAAACTAACCAAGGGGTAGCCATCTTCTGGGTCATCAATATCTTCCGTCGTGAAGTCATCGTTAAACTTGATATTAGCTAGGGCTTTTTCAGTCTCTGCCAAAGTCGGTTCCACGTAACGACCAGCCCGATTTTCAATCCTAGCTATAGCCAGATTATTCTTACGAGCAAAGCTTGTTTGAACATAGCCGATCGCACCATCAATCCTTCGTACTTCTCCAGCCACTGCACTATCTTGAGGAAGGGCAGCGAAAACCTGAAATCCCCAATTAGGTTCCCGCGCCGCTTCTATCTTTCCACCCGTAATTTTTCGCAAGTATTTAGTGAGAGTCAAGGTAGTACCGCTACTATCGGATTGAACTACAACTTGAATCTTTTTGTTAGGAAAACGGGAATCAACTTGGTTCCAATTTGCAATTTTACCTGTAAATATTTGTGCCAGTTGCTCGCGAGATAACTTGACATCGGCTGTCACATCTTCAAGGTTGTAAACAATAGCTATTGCCCCTCCTCCTGTCGGTACCATTAGCAACCCATCTTCCATCTTATTTTTCTCAATTGGGGTAGGAATTAAAGTAGTACCTCCGAAGTCCAGTGTTTTATTGATGAACAACCGAATGCCACCTCCACTGCCAATGGAACTATAGTTGAACTTGACGCCTGTTTCCCGTTCGTATTCGGCGCTATAACGCTGATAAAGAGGTTCGGAAAAAGAAGCACCAGCACCCTTAAGTAATTGAGCAAAAGCAGCATTAGTAGTGAAAGCAATTGTTGTTGCAGTTAGTGTGGCAGCGACAATTCTCTGCCAATTACCGATCGTAAATGTCTTCATGGATCTGTGCCACCAAATTGCATATTTTGACTGTTGATGTGCTAAATATTAATTTTTTTGCGGTAAATGACGACTTTATTACCATCAGCAGCAATTTCTAACCAAAAATCCCGAATGACAAATTGATAGAAAAATTCGCCAAGACGGGTACTCCGCCAAGTGCTGATAAGTGGGTCATTTGGTGCCCATTTTTTGAAAGCTTTTAGAGCAATTTCAGGGACTCCACTGGACTCTATTTGCTCGTCAACTTGAATAAGAGTGCCACTGGGAGTAACTTGTACTTCAACCTCAAAACCTTGTTGGTTTTTACCTCTGAGTATGTATATTAACGAACCATCTGACTTCAGTTCAATTCTGGCTTGGCTAAATGCAGCATTTGTCGCTGTCTTTGCTGAAGACATTGCTGGAAGTGCTACTTCTTCCAGGGGGATTTTTCGGACTATTCCTCCTAGATTTTGGGCGATTAATGAAACAGGCAGGAGGCAGGAGGCAGGAGGCAGGAGGCAGGAAGCTTTATGAGCTTTCTTAGTAGGGGATTCAACCCCCACTGAGAGAGAAGCCACTAAACGAGAGTTCAGTGAGGTTCCTAAACCCTTGCTCCCTAGAAGTCGCGCAGGAATTTCTACAATGCGTTTTCCTCCTGCCTCCTGCCAAGAGCCTTCTGCTTTCGGAGATGAACTTCCACGGTCAGTGAAAGACTGAGCCTGAGCATCACCGAAATAAACAGAGGTGGTGAGCATGGCTACTCCTGTAATTGTCAACAATTTCCGCCAAGTAGTTGTGTAGAGAGTCATCAGTTTTTGAATGTGTTGGTTGTTGTTCATTATTTTTTAAACTGCAAAAATCCTCGGCAACTCCGTTCTTCTCTCCAGCATTAACCCAGTCAAGTAACCTCTGTTTCGTTACTCTGACGAGATGTTTATATAATGTATTTGCTAAATACCTTAATCTTTATTTTCCAATAAGTAAAGTCGGAAAAGTAGGAAGATTCTTCAGGAAAACTCTACACAGCAACTCGATCTGAGCTATCAGTTGCCAAAACTGCTCTCGATACCAACCCCTCTCTCCCTGTCATCGCTACACCCAAGGAAGTAAAGTAGGAAAAGTAGGAATATTAGGACAAATATATCTACTTTGCCTGCGATCTAAGTTGTGTAAAATCGAAGGAAATTTTGTTAACTTCATACCGATTGCATTTATTATTCATTTCTTCCAAAGTACAACTGTCTGGTGTATTCGTTTAGTTGAAAATTGGGATGGCGATTGAAGGACATGGTAGCGCTGATGCGAGGGATAGTGCCTTCTACAGGAGTCACGCGATGCATGGAAAGCTTTCCTGAGTGCAATACAAAGACACCAGGAATGGTGGGAAGGTCTTTAGTGAGAGAATGCCTGTCTCCTCTGATAATCCTTGCAAGTGCTTCTGTATCCTCTTCTACTTCCGAACGGGAGCAAGGTACATACTCTAGCACTCCTCCATTCTGTGGAGCCAAGATGTGGAGGACGATAGTGTATTCTGACACATCGAAGTGCCAGTCTTGCTCGTCATTGTTGTGGTGAATATGCACTGTCATTGCTCCAAGTTTGTCTGCGGATCTGTAGACTTCTTGACCAACTACAGATGAGACAAAAGCTACAAGAGGATTCCACTGAAACAATTCCTTTAGTGGAGAATCTGAAGATATTCGATCGTATGCTAGGGTACGTTTAGTATATATCTTTTGAAGATAACTTGGGTGGTCTGGAGGAATATCCCGTACATTCTGAGTACCTAAAAACACGTTATTAGATCCCGTAAAACAGAAGCTCTTGGTGACATCATCCGACTGTGTTTCAGATGCGATCTGGTTGACAATTTCTGGACGCAAGAAGTCGTTGAGGACAGTTAAACTATTACTATTGAATTCCTGACGCGCTTTTTCGAGCAATATCTTTCCCGCTTCACTCTCTAAATCGTGGATTGGATATTTATCAAGATTGATAATTTTTGAAATTTTTGAGGACATTTTACTTAGCTCCATTTGTCGAACTTGGTCTGAAAAGCTTCTAATACCATACCACACAATTAGCCAATTATTCCTAATCTATTTCTCAGCGTTTCCATATCTTCAAGCCACATATCTTCCCATCTTAAACCTAATATTTTTTCAGCATTTTGTCCCATTTGAAAACCTTTTGTTAGGTTTTGTAAATAGATTTGGCAGTCAAAAATTTTATCGTCAAACAGAATATGAGACATTCTCGCTATCAGCAGATAATATATATTGGCGATCGTCGCTTGACCGAGATAAAATCCTTCTATACCGATTTCTCCCAAGTTATTCGTTTTAAATCCCGTAATTACGTGAATAATATCGTGAGTTTGTCTGATTCTTCCGAAAAAAAAATGATATTTATCATGCTCTTGCTGAGAAATAAAAGGAAAATTTTCTAAGTTATTACGAGCCATATGTTCTGCGTAAATATAGCCGAGAGTGTTGGTTGGCATCTTAATTAATTCTTCAAGAGGATGCACGGGATTATAATTCTCTTGAAATAGCTCTTCTAAACCAGGGATATTATCGTATATGAGTTGTTCCGCTTTCTCTTTATTTCTTTCAATGATAGTATCTCGGACTGACTCAGATATTCCAAGAATATTGTTTAGTGAGCAGGGATTGACTGCTAAACCAATCATCTTGACTAAAATATCGGTAAATTCTGAACCAGTATAACCATTATGCATCTGCCTTTTCCTCAATCGTTAACTATTGATTACCCTTCACTTGTAAAAACTTAGCTTTTGATTCATCCAATACCGTTGGTTTAACTGGGAAGTAGCCCAAACTAGAAATTTCTTCGTTCACATAAGTCAAGTAATAGTTAACAAATCCTGCTACTTCTGAGCGTTGCCGAATGGCTTTGGCATCCGCATAAATATACAGCGGACGAGTGATCGGATATGTTGACAGAAAAGGGTCTACTCTATCAATAGCGATCGCCCTCACTTTGTCGCGGTTTTGTTGATAGGAGGCATACTCTAAAAAGCCAATCATATAGGGATTAATTAAAGCTTCTGAGTGCAACTGCTCTACAAAGTCATAAAATACTGTATTGGGAGCATTAGTAAGTTGGCTAACGTTCCCTTGGAAAATAGCTTGGGAAAGCAGGTCAACAGACCCGCCAGTAGTAGCCCCCGCTGGGACAATGCGTTTAATCAGCTCTTTTGGCCATTTGGGATTGACATCTGACCAATTTTGAACAGTGAATACTTTTGCCAGTTCGTCGCGGGTCAGACTGTTTGGGAGGAAACTATTCTGAGAACTGACTACAATGGTCACAGCATCGGTGGCTATTTGAAAATTGATCGGCTCAACACCTGATTTGGCACAGGCTGCTAACTCCTGACTGGTAATCGGGCGAACTGCATTGACAATATCTACCTTTTTATCCTCGCAAAATAGCTTGAAGCCTACCTGAGTATCAATACCAGCGAGATTAATCTTGCTGGGATACCCGTCTTGGATAAAGCGTTGAGCAATAGCCTGACTAATGGGCAAAACTACCTGACTTCCCGATATCGCTAGTGTTCCCTCTAGTTCCAGGGGATTGACTTGGGGTAATACAATCCCCTGTTTAGCTGAGTCTTGATTTGAGGGTGATTTAACTAATTTCCCCTCGACTTTCTGAATACCCAAGTTTTCTTTGGAAGCTTGATCCGCACTAGCTCGATCGTCAATATTTGCTTGTGAGGTTTTGGATTGACCAGCGCAGGCTGTTAATACTAAAACTATGTTGAGCAAAAATAAGTAATTTATGTAGTTTTTTGCTCTACTTGTCCTCATCTTGATTGATGACATATATGGGAACTACCCAGGTAGTTAGGAGGGAAATTAAAAAAAATCGGAAATCTGTTAGTGGGTTTATAGTCTCCTTTTCGGGAGAACATAGTGTTTACTTGACCTGAAGGTCGCGTATTTATTTGAAGTAAAATTTAAACTTTACCAATAAACAAAATCTACACTATTTAACCGAAAAAGTCAAGCCTAAAACTACCAAATAAATAACTATTTTTAGCGCTAATTTCAGAATAGCAAGAGGCAGGAGGCAGAAGCTAGGAGGCAGGAAACAGAAGTAATAAGAGCTACCTGTTTGTGCGATCGCTCGTGTCCGGCATCCCCTTAGCGGTTGCTATAATTTTATCAAAATTCATGGTTAAAAACTCCGCTTTCAGGGCGGAATGTTTTTGTAAATCCATCCGAAAAACCTCACGCTTCAACTGTCAACTGTCAACTGTCAACTGTTTAACTATCTTCTCACTGGTATTCGGCTACCATTGTTATTGCTCGGTGGCTTCACATCCTCCTTAATTCCTTTGGCAACTAGAACCATTTTTTTGCGTTCTTCGATATATTGGAGAAATTCTGAGGCAAATTTGTGGTTAGATTCAATTGCTTCGACAATCTTTTCGGCGGGAATGACTACAACCTCAACATCTGCCTTGGTGATCGCTGTTACTGGACTTACCTCTCCTGGAAAAATAGCCATTTCACCAAAGGCTTCGTTAAGTTCCAGCTCGTCCACTACCTTGCGATCGCCTTTTTCATCTTTTAGGTAAGCCTCTCCCGTCCCCTTGAACATAAGATAAAGTCCCTCGTCTTCTTTGCCTTCCTGAATAATTAGCTCACCTTGGCCATAGCTTTTAAATCTAGCTCGTTGGGCCAATTTTTCAATCTGATTGTCATTGAGCGTTAGGAAATATGGGAGCGATCGCAAATAAGTTATTAATTCCTCTTGGCGGTTCTCGATTGCTTGGGGAATCTGGCTTGGTATTCCTTGTTTAGCATCCACATCGTACTGCACTGCGATCGGATAGGGAACCGTAAAACCATAACGTTGGGTTAGATAATAAAGTCGGGATTTGAGTTGTGCAGCAACGCCAATAGCTTTTTCAGGTATTACTGGATACCAAAGGTTGTAATTGATACTGAAATCTCCATAGGAATCAACTATAGCCATACCTTCCCCTTCGATCAGATCTATGCCCTCCACCAAGCTATTTAGTGCTGGAATCACTTCATTAGGAGCGTCGTCATAAGAAAAGCTGGCGGAAATATTTTTCCAAATTGCTCCCTGACCGTAATTGATAATGCTTGCCTTCGACAACACTCCATTGGGAACGTTGAATGTCTTGCCAGGAGATGCAATAGTAATCGACCACCAATTTTGTTCGAGTACCCGCCCCTGGTTTCCGTTGAACTCAATCCAGTCACCCGTTCTGAATGGTTTGGCAAATAGCAGCAGCAATCCTGATACCAAATTGCTGAGGGTATCTTGCAGCGCTAGGGCAATTACCGCTGAAGCTATCCCCACACTGGATCCCAAGCCACTCAAGCTGATATTCCAAACTCCATTGAGAATGTGATAGCCAATGGCTAAGATTACTACAGCCCTAGCTACCTGAAAGAACAGGTTAGGGACATGAATTTGCCATTTGATAGTTTCTTTTTTTGTAGTCAGTAGGGCGTTGACTAAAGAAAGTCCCGCTACAATCACGGCAACCCAAGTTAACGTTTCCACAAAACGTGCCCAGGAATCTTTGCCAGCGACGTTCAAAAGCTGCCGCATTACCAATAGCACGGCTAGCGGTGGTAACAGATACTCGCGCACCTGACGCAGACCAACTGCTAAGGGGTGTTGTTCGCGTTCCAATCTTGAAGCAGCTTCACCAAGCAGTATGCCAAACAAGGGGAATCCCAATCCTAAAAGCAATAGCCATCCCAGAAGTGATTTATCCATGATTGTTTTTTAACGAACGATACACAGTGATTAGTAACTATTTTTCAGCAGCTTTCGATTAGTTAGAATTTGGCTTTACTGAATATTAAGGGTTATTAGTCACGCCCTCTCATCGGCGGATTGTTTTTAGAACTGGGCGGAGGGTTAAATTTCCGTATTAAACATCTCGCTCTCAACTGTCAAGTGTCAAGTGTCTACTGTTTAAATGCTTATTTTTCCCAGCTCAACTTCTGCTACTTATTTCCTAATTTTGCTCAGGAATATGTAAACTTCTTTCCATGCTTTTCGCACGGGCGTAGTAAACTTTTCGCCCAGACCTTGCTGGATTTATATTGGTTACTTATCTATATCAGGTTAAGTTGTTTAAGTCAAGCTATTTTCAAGTTTTTTGCAGGTAAATTATTCTGTGAGGCCAAGTAGGAAAAGTAGGAAAAGTAGGAAAAGTAGGAACCTAGTATATTTGTTAGACGATCGGGATTAATAGCCTTGACAAAGGCTTGCAAAAAAACCTAATCTTGATCGAGATGTTGGTTAAAGGAACTAGAAATGTTACGCAGAATAAAAATGGCAAAAAACAAATGACTTTACAGGACAACGATACCAGTCACCTCTGATTCGATGCTGTGGTTGTTGGCGGTGGGATTATTGGTAAATCCATCGCCTTTGAACTAGCCCGTTCCGGTTTGAAGGTTGTGCTGATCTATCCCCAACAGCAGAATAGTGATGGAGCCTCGCTGGCTAGTGGTGCTATGTTGGGCGCATACGGCGAGATTACTGCCGACCAAGAGACTCTCGAAGAACAGCTTGAACTGGAGTTTCGGATCAAAGCGCAGAAGATTTACCCAGAGTGGCTCGATAGCGTGAGGGAGGCATCGGCGCAAGAGATATTTACCACAGAAAGGACATTTATTATCGGTAACAGTGCAGGCGATCGCGATCGCGCCAACCTCAAGCGCATCAAAGCCCAACTAGAAACCTATAATGAACCCCATGAGTGGGTCTATCCAGACGACGTTCCCGGTTTAGACGCCAACAATTCCTGTCCCGCGTACCAAGCTTTGTTTATCCCTGGTGAAGGGTCAGTTGATTCTCACAACTTACTATCAGCCCTTGAGGTGGCGATCGCACAACATCCCAAAGGGGAAGTCTTAGACGAGAGAGTTGAATCATTGCTTTGAGCTAGATAATTGGCAGGGGTTGATGCAACTTGTTGAGGATTGGGTGATTATCGCTCTCGCGGTGTTTGCTTCTAGGTAAACATGGCAGCACTTGCTGTCAAACTGTACTAGCAACTTGAGTTAAGGAATGAAAAATTAATAACTTGCACAATTAAACCCCAGAAGCCTTGATCCAAGGTAAACTATGGTAAACTATTGCTCTATTAGTCACCTTATTTATTTTTCATTCCTAATTATTTTATGAGTTCTGTAAGATACTGGGTTAATTGGGCTGGTAATGTTTCTTCTCAACCGACTTCTTATCATGAGCCAACGACTGAAGATGAAATAGTCTCTTTGGTTAAGTCTATAGCTAATGTTGGTGAGCGCATTAAGGTAGTTGGCTCTGGTCATTCATGTTCTAGAATTGCTGCTTCTAATGGAGTTCATTTAGTTTCATTAGTCAGATATAACAAAGTACTAGAAATTAAAAGTGAAGCTTGTACAGTTACCGTTCAAGCGGGTATTACCCTAAAACAAATTAATAATTTTATTGAACATCACGGATTAGTTCTTTCAAATATTGGTACTATCTCAGAACAGACAATTGCAGGGGCTATTAGTACAGGTACTCATGGAACCGGTATCAACTTTGGTGGTATTTCACAACAGGTAACGGCTCTAACTATGGTATGTGCTAATGGGGAAGTAATTTCTTTGTCAAAAGAACAAGAACCGGAATTTTTTGCAGCAGCTCTGGTAAGTTTGGGGTGTCTGGGAATTATTTCTACAGTAACTATTTCTTGTGAATCTGCTTTTAATTTACGTTGGCTGGGGAGTCCAGCTACTTTAGACTACGCACTAGAACATCTCGAAGAGTTAAATCAATCGGAACACTTTGCATTTTGGTGGTTCCCTCATACGAATTATGTTTATTTGATGAGTAGTAATCGGACAGCTCAACCGATCGATCCTCCCAAAAATGCTATTGTTATTTGGTTTAAAGACGTAATATTGGGAAATTACCTTCATGAAGTTGCTCTCTGGTTATCAGTTCATGTTCCTGGGATCGTCCCAACAATTAATCAGTGCTTTCGTTACTTGTTTTTCAGCAGTCAACGAGAGCGAATTGCTCTGAGTTACCAAATTTTTAACCTAACTATTCTACTCCGTCAGTATGTAATGGAATATGCTATTCCAATCGAAAATACTGCTACAGCTATTCGTAAGCTGCGTGATTTGATTAATGAGGCAAAATTTAAAGTTCATTTCCCTATCGAAGTTCGTTTTTCAGCCAAAGATGATGCTTGGCTGAGTCTTTCTTATGGAAGAGAAACTTGTTTCATAGGGGTTATCATCTATCGCCCTTTTGGGCAGGAGATTCCTTATGAAAATTACTTTCAGCAGGTGGATGCGCTAATGATTTCTTTGGAAGGTCGTCCTCATTGGGGAAAAATCCATTATCAGAGTACAAATCATTTCCGTAAACTGTATCCAAAGTGGGACGAATTCCTAACTATACGTAACAGTCTTGATCCAAAATCTATGTTTATCAATGACTATCTTGAAAAGATATTTTTTGATGAGGCGTAGATAATAGTATAGAATGGAAATAAGTATGAAAGCGTTAGTATTATGCAATATCAATCAGCTAGAATTGCGTGAAATATCTCGTCCTGAAGCAAAACAACATGATGTTTTGGTACGTGTTTCAGCAGTAGGACTATGCGGCACAGATTTTCACATTTTTTCTGGGCAAGCCAATTATAATATAGATCGGCGAGGAAAGGTTATTCCACTGATTGAACAGCCGCAGATTTTAGGTCACGAAATTGTTGGTGTTATTGAAACAGTAGGGAGCGAAGTTAAAGATTTACAGGTAGGCGATCATGTAATTATTGATCAGGGGTTAAACTGCATTAGCAGACGGCGAAAGCCGAATTGTGAATACTGTACCAGTGGCGATTCCCATCAATGTCAGTTTTACAAGGAACATGGGATCACTGGGTTACCAGGAGGACTAGCCGAATACATAGCGATTCCTGCTGTAAATACCATCCCTATTCCTTTTGATTTGGAAGATATTGCAGCAGCCCTGACAGAACCCCTTGGTTGTATCATTCACGCCTCAGATAGGGTTGCACGCTGTTACAAACGTTATGAAATCAACGCTGAAGATAGTAATAAACGTGTGCGGTCAATCCTAATTTTGGGTGCAGGACCAGCAGGGCTATTATTCATTCAATATCTTTACAAAGTTCTGAGATATGATGGCTTGATTTTAGTCAGCGAACCGAATCAGCGAAAGCAGGAGTTAGCTAAAAGTTTCGGTGCGGAAGTTATTGACCCCCAAACTGTTGATTTAGTCGAAGTTGTGCAAGAAAAGACTGGTGGACGGCGAGTGGAGTATTTAATTGATGCTTGCGGCGCTGGTTCCATCTTCAACTCTATTCCTGCCTTAATCCGCAAACAGGCTACCGTTTTACTGTACGGCTACGGTCATGCAGGTGTAGATTTGAGAGTGCTCAATAACTTGCAGTTTATGGAACCAACGCTGGTTGCTGCTACCGGGGCGTCAGGAGGGTTCCGTAGTGACGGACGCCCATTAATTTACGAAAGGGCACTTAGCTTCCTTGCAACAAACCACATCGATGTGACTTCCTGGATTACCCATTGTTACCAGTCCTTTGAAGCTATTCCTCAAGCCTTTACTAAGGATCACCTAGAACCGGACTATATTAAAGGAGTAGTAGCGCTGACTGGGTAAAGCTACTTCAAACTGTTCCTCGCCTCATTGAAACAGTATTGGACACTAATTGGACAGCTTTGTGTACGCTATATTAGCGTTTACCAGCTAGATTTATTGTGTAGCAAGTAATTCAGGGAAATTTTAGTACATTTGCACGGGAAAACTTCTTTCTTAATGAAAAAACAACAGCACATTCTCTTTTCATACGGTTGTCCTCCAAAACAAGGTTTTGGTAGCCCAATCATTGTTAATCGACATCTAAGGCGGCTTTCAAGCAACTGGGAAATATCTATTGTTGCACCACAACAGTCTTTTACTGGCATAAATTTTCCAGACTTTTGGCAGCCTATCCCCTTACCAATGCGTAGATGGTGGTGGCTTCCTTATTGTCCTCAAATATCCAAATTACTTGAAATTCGCTTTTGGTATTGGCAACTTGAATGTGAGAGAGTTCTATTACAAAAGCGACCAACAGCAATTGTCACCGTCCTTTACGATATTTATTCTATATTTGCTGCTTACCTTGCAAAAACGTGGCAGGTTCCTCTGTCTGTCATTATTCACGATCAAGAAGAAGTTAGGGCCAAATCTGAGGTGGAACACCATTTAATTAGAAAAAACTGGAAAAGTGTTTTGAACCAAGCTACTAAAATTTGGTCAGTATCACAAGAACTCGGTGATTTGTACAAAGCGAACAACCCTGATAAAATCAGTACTCTGATTCCAATTCCTGAGGGTAGTAATCAAAGCTTTGCCACATGGAAAGATAAATTTACAGCTTCTCCTGTCGTTGCCTACGCTGGAAATATCTATCCAAGTCAAATTTCTGATATTTATAGCATTGCCTCTACTTTACAAAAAATCAACGGCACTTTTTTACTAGTTACCCCCAAAAATAGACCTGGTGTAGTAGAGTTGCTCAATGCTTTTCCCAACATTGAGTATCAAGAACCATTTCCAAGAAATGCAGATGTCATCAGTTTTTTGAAAAATAAAGCAAGTTGCATACTAGTGCTTTATCCCTTTAATCTCTCTGAGTTTCCTTGGGGAGCTACTTCTTTTCCGAGTAAGTTAGTTGAGTTTTCTCATTTAGGTCTGCCAGTTCTTATCTTGGCACCCCCAGATACAGCTTTGGGAAGTTGGGCAACAAAGCATAACTGGTACAGCTATCTAAGTAGAATGGATGAAGAAAAACTCTTCCAAATTATCAATCAGCTTACAGAGAAAGAAAAATGGATTCAGATGGCACATCAGTCTCAAATTGTTGCTAAGAGTGAGTTCAATCCTAACCTGATCCAAGCTCAGTTTGAATCTGAAATAGCAACAGTAAGATGATCGGTCTTTGGGAAAAAAGAGTTGTTTGCGACTACGTAACATACAAGAATGATGCTCCCGTACTTGATATAACTTGAGGATAGCCATGATAGTTTCTAAAATCAATCAATCTACCAGCAATCCTTCATTCGCTTGGGTCACGCTTTGCACAACTCGATCTTACCTCCCTGGTATCCTTGTGTTAGCCCGCTCATTGCGTCAATGTCAATCGCGATACCCCTTGGTTGTAATGGTGACCCACGACCTCCTGATAGACGAAGCAGCCAGTGCGCTGACGCAAGAACCTAACATTCGCCAACGTCTTGTGTCTTCGATTCAGCCAAGTCCACAGGCACATACTGAGTATGCTTATGCAACGTTCAGCGAGGTGTGGACGAAACTTCGCTGTTGGGAACTCGTTGAATTCGCAAAACTGGTTTTCTTAGATGCAGATATGTTGGTGCTGCGTAATATGGATCATCTGTTTGAAATTGAACTAGCAGTTCCTTCAGATGAATTCGTGTTTTCTAACTCGACCTTACCAACGGAAATAAGATCAAACTTACCCTTCTTGGCTGCGGTGGATGCTTGCGTGTGTAATCCCCTTGGTCGTCCCAACTACCCATCCTGGTGGGTGCCAGAAAATTGTCGTCACAGCCATGTCACATCAGGCATAACACCGCTTGCCAACCCAGGGTACTTCAATAGTGGTCTATTTGTTTTTCACCCCAATGTTGCTATGGCAAATGACATGGTTAATAAGATACAGACCGCATCTGAAAACTTATCCCGTTATTTATTTCCAGACCAGGATTTTCTGAATGATTACTTCAAAAGCCAATGGCTCAGACTCCCTTATGTGTATAACGCTATGAAAACAATGAAAGTAGCTCATCCAGATTTATGGAATTTACAGAATATTCATAATCTTCACTATATCATTAACAAGCCCTGGAATATCGATATAAAGACTACTTCGATCAACGAGGAGCAATTCTACGATCTCTACGAGATATGGTGGGATTTTTCTGAGGGAGCGACACGCGCCCCGTAATTTAAGTGATGTAAAGGTTGAACCGAATTATGGTAAAAAAAAAGAGAGATTAGCTATTATCAACAATCTCTAGAGCAATCATAAATGATTTTCTATATCTAGAGCAATCATAAATGATTTTCTGTGTGTAAGTATATTGACGTATTTTGGGGAAATCAAATTTATGTTCTTTTGTAAAAAACTCTCTACAAAAATTTGACAATCTTAAAAGACCTACATAAATACCAATACTTTCTTAAAAAGTTTTGAGCTTGTAACCAAATATCTTCAACGGGATTCTGTTGGGGAGCATTGGGAGCAAATAAAATACAACTAATTGACCAATTATCAGGTTATTTGTCACCATTTAGTTCTAATAAAAGTCTCTAAATTCTCCATATTTATGATAACTAGCTCCCTCCCAAACCAAGATAATCTTGCGATTTTTATATTTATTTTGTAAGTATTTTATGAATTTAAATGTTGATTTTTTATTACCCGATGGATGGCTCTAAATATCGATATCGCTTTTAATTAAAGATTTTCTCATAAGCTAAAAAAGCTATTTCTTTTTCCCTATTTTTTTGTTGCAGTTGTAAGTTCTTCATTTTTTTAGGATCACACTCAAGTATTGCATATAATTGCATCATAGTCTTGATAATGATTTAGGATTGCTATAAACGAAGATAGGGATAGTTTGCATGATATCGAGCGGAAAGTACCACGAGATACAATTGAGCCACTCACGTAGGCGGGTTTCCCTACTTGAGTGAAGTGGCATCCTCCTTGCTTGAATCCCACGTTTTTAAAAGTGGGTTCCTCCTGCACTCTGCCCCCTGCCTCCTTCAAACTCCTATTTTTTCCAACTCAAGTTCTGCTGCTGCTTCCTTCATAATTTCGCTCAGGAACCTATAAGCTTCTTCCCATGCCTTTCGCACTGGCGTAGTAAAGTCTTCACCCAGTCCTTGCGCTAACGCCCACAGCAAAGCTTCGCCGACGGTATCGTAATATTCAGCCTTGACGCCAAAGCCTGCATGGCTGCGACCCAGCTTCTGGACGGGACCGATAATTTTATCGGGGTGACGCAAACCTTCGACTGCGATAGCAAGCGTAGCCATTAACTTACGTTCCTGTTCTTTCATATCCCCCTTAAACAGAGGACGAAAAGAAGGTTCTAATTCAAACAGCCGATTGTAGAAAAGTTCGGCAGCCTTCTCAGAAATAGGCTTGATTTTGGCGAAGGATGACTGAACCAAGTCCACCTGACTTGCAACCAACTTTTGGGCCGTTACTAACGTCCAACTTTCTACATTTCCTACATTTTCAATATTTACCGATGGGTTCTGCACGAATGTGTAGCTATCTGCTACCCGTTCATACACACTCTGAGTTAGCAAAATATAGTTCAACTCAGTTTGGCTATGTAAGTGGCTTGCCAAATATACGGTTTCCCCCCAGATGCTGTATCCAAATTTCTGGGTTCCGACTACTCCTGCTGTGATTGGGCCTGCATGAATGCTGATGCGTAAACCCAAAGCAAAATTACGACGACCATTTTCCCGGCGTTGGATAATGTCTAACATGGCTAGAGCAAAATCAACCGTTCGTTTGCTGTGGTCAAATCTGACTTGGGTGAGTCCACATACTGCTACGTAATCTGTACTAAGAGTGTTTTGCCGTTCTACGCCAAAATGTTCTGCCGCTTGGTCAAATTCATCAAACAGTCTGGTAAGCAGTTCTGTTACCTCTACCGGTGACATTTGCTTGCTCAACTCAGCAATACCTGCCACATGGGCATTGAGAATAGTTACTTGCTTGAGGCTGTCGGCAATTACTAACTCTCCTTCGTTTCGGCGTTGGACGATCGCACTGGGTAGGATATTATGCAAGAGAAGCTCATTTTCTTGCTTCTTGGTTTCCAGTTGCTCCTGTGTTTGGCGTAATTTGTTCGCTACCTCTTTGAACTCTGTTGCCAATTCCCCAAACTCGTCTTGGGATTTCACATCAACGTCCACATCCAGTTCACCGGCACTTAGTCTCCGGGCGCTATCAGTCAAACGACGCAGGGGAGATGTGAAAATCTTTGCAGCAATTGCCGCTAAAAATGCCGTTCCCAGTAGAAAAAGCACCGCCGCAATCAATAGAATCACCTGCAATGTGTAAAGCGGACGATAAGCTTCCCCCACCTCCATCTCTGCCAGAATCGCCCAATTTAAGCCGTTCAACTTCAAAGGAGCGTAGGAACTCAATACCTCTGCCCCGCGATAGTTGCGGTCTACCATCATGCCTTGTTTTCCTGTTAAAGCGGCTTGGGCTGCGGTCGAGTTGATTTTCTGTAAGCCAATGGTAGTGTTGAATTTCTCCATCAGTTGCAGAGTTGTCTGGTCAGTTCCCGTGTAACGAACAGTGTTTTGATATTTTTTGGGGTCTTCAACCCAAAAACGGGATGTCGAACGCATTAACGAATCCGGCCCGACTAAATAAGCTTCCCCCGTTTTCTGCAAACCGCTGCCTTCCCAATTATTACTTCTGCTAATAGCCTGGTCGATTTTTTCAATGGGAATTTGCACGGCCAAAATGCCAATCATGTTAGAACCGCTATAAATGGGCGTGGCCACGAAAGCGGCTGGAGCGTTATAAGAGGGGCGGTAAGGTTTGAAATCAGCAACCTGAATGCTACCTTGTGTAGGATTTGACTGGACTTTCTGCAGTAAATCAGTTAGTGAACTCTGGGCGTAAAAACCCTGTAGTCGATTAGTGGCAAAATCTGTCTCTTTAAAATAGGAATAGATGATATCCCCGGTTTTATGATTAATTAAAAATAAATCGTAATAACCGAATTTTTGGATAATTTCTGCAAAGATTTTTTGATATTTGGCATGAGCTTTGCTGTAATTGCTGCCATCACCAGCATCGAGTAGCTTGTTTTTTTCTCCGACTGGATTGGGATTAGAAGCAATGTAGTGATACTGGAGATAGCGAGCTGCTTGTCCGGTGGGGCGATAGACACTGGGGTTCAGTTCTTGTGGGGAGAGATTAGTTTTCAACCGAGGGAAAAATTTCTCGGTGTAGTAAGTATCCAGCGCTGTATCCCATTCGGCGGGAATAAAGTTGCGCTCCAGGTTGCGGAAACTCCCATTCAAATCCACCATCGCTTTAACAACGTTGCTGTCTGCTGCTAGCATCCCTACTTGGTTGTTCAAATTTTCAAAGTACGATTCAAACTGCTCGGCTTTGGTGCTGCTGATACCTGCAAGTTGCTCAGCGATTTTGTTTCTGAGGGTGGCTTGTGTTTGATACCAACCAATCCCACTAACTACCACTACAGAACCGAGGCTAACTCCTAGGAGCAACGCTTGCATCTTGGATTGAATTGTCCAGTCGCCGAGTAGTTTGAGATTACCCAGTTTGAGATTACCTAGGGAGCTATTACGGAATTCACGCAAGCGATTTAGCGGATTTAACATTTTTTTAGTGCTCTACAAAAACTAAAATTAGTGAGTTTTTCAAAATTGATTTACCTATTTGGGGTATTCTTTCAAGAAAGAATACGACTTTTCTATGTCATACGTTAACACCCGATCGCTTTTCATAAAAGGAACAACCTGCCTGTACTGTTCAAAGAAACTTTTGGTGACTATCGATAATTTCAAATTAGGATTTTTTTGCAATCTTAAGTCAATAGCTTGTGCTGCGTGCATCATTTCGATTCCTAAGATGTAATAGAGGGTATCAATCTGTGTCCTAACACGCTGCACAGTTCTGGGAGCATTGGTTGACACATCTTCAATATTGCCAGCAATGGCAAAATTATCAAGTATTGGTGCTGCTAGTTCCTGATTTTCTACGGCTAAAGCTACAAAAGTTTTCTGAATTGCACCATAGGCATGAACGGTATTTTCCGTTCCTAAAAATCGGGACAAGTGGGTAAAATGTGGGTCGCCCAGCTTAATTGTTCGCTGAGCCGATGCGTTTGAAAGGTAGCTCAAAGCGATCGCCGCTTCTTGAAACGAAATTACCCAAGGTAAGGGCGAAAAGTTAGCCGTTGGCATAACAGCTCCTCGAATTCCTCCCTCATTAACATAAAGAGATGCTTCCTCAGATCGAGTTGATGGTGGCCCAACATCGAGTACAACAGCCGGATTATCATCCGAGGAATTGAGTTGAATCTTGAGTTGTTCCTGTAGTTGTTTTAAAGAATGTTCGCCAGCGCCTAGTATATAAGCACCTGTGCGATATGAAAGAGGGTCTTGAAGAGCTCTCTCTTCTGACTTTTCCCAGAGATAGCTTCCACTGAGAATTTCTCGGATGTCTCTCGATACCTGATTTGCTTCTGGAAAAGGTCGAATTTTGTTAGCATCTTCTAAGAAAGGTTCAATATTACCGTCGAAAGCTTCAAGACTTAAAGCAAAGACCAGTTTTGAGATCTTTAATGCGTTTTCAAGCTCGGCTACTGCTAATGCACCCAAGGCTGCTGAGTAAGCATTGGAACTGAGAATTGACAGTGAATCTTTACCAAAGGGGACTAAAGTCTCAAGCCCAGCCATTTTCAAGGCTTGACTGGCAGGCATCTTTTTATCTTGGTAATACACTTCTCCCTCGCCAATCATCGCCAAACCAATATGGGTAATCAGGGTAATATCAGCTTGTCCCACAGAGCCTCTAGAGGGAATTATAGGAACAATGTCGTTGTTTAAAAAATCGCTGTATAATTGGGCCACTTTCGGCTGAACCCCTGTTGAACCAAATAAAATAGAGTTGAGGCGAACTGCCATGATGGCTCGCACTACATCTTTGCTCATTTCATGGCCTGCACCTGCACTATGAGCGTAAATTAAGCCTCGATTGAATTCTTGAGAGCGTCGAATAACCTCTTGACTCAAATTTCCCTTTGCATCAACTAGAGTCTGGTCTTTATTTAAGCCTACCCCTTGAGTCAGACCATAAATGGCTTGACCATTTTTAGCAGCAAGTAGCAGCAATTCATGTGCGGTTTGAAGTCGTTTTAAAGCTGCATCACTAATGCTCACTTTGGCACCGTTTCTGGCCACTTTTATAACATCAGAGGGTGTGAGATTATTGCCATTAAAGACTAAGGTTTGCGTTCGCTGGGTTAATTGAGCGACTTCCTGAGTAGGTTTCTTAAAAGCGTAAAATCCTTGGGAAACCCGTTCAGAAGCTTTGACCTGTCCGCTAAATAGACATAGTGAAGTAGATACCAAGAAACCAATATATCTACTATTTCGAGGCTTTATTGATTTTTTCATTATAAAAATTGTATGTCTGACTTTATATATATCACACTCTTTTTTTTGAGTCAAGCCATTTTCTAAGCTTTTTGCAGCTAGGCTATCCTTTAGTTGAAAGTAGGAAAGGTAGGAAAGGTAGGAAAGGTAGGAACTTATTATAAGCCAGATTAAAAAATCAAACAATAGCTTATTATGGGTTTAGTTCTCACAATACAGGTCAACCCATGCTAACTGAACTTCAAAAAAAGAAATTGAGCTATTATTTTCATACATTTGACTCGGATAAAAATGGGACTTTGGAAAAGTCGGATTTTGATAAAATTGTCAGTGGCTTTGCAGAAGCTTACAACATCGCACAAGATTCCGAAACCTACCAATACATTTCCTCAACCTATGGTAAGCGCTGGGAGGCTCTTGCCAAAGAGGCAGACACAAATGCCGACAATAAGGTGAGTTTAGATGAGTGGCTTTCCTATCAAGACAAGTTACTGACCGATCCCAAAAGCGACTTTCTCTGGCTGAAAGTTGCAAGTATGTTTATCGACGTTCAGGATGTCGATAAAGACGGTACATTGAGCCTTGAAGAATATAAAACCATGTACAAAATTCACGGGGTGGGTGATGCTAGTTTAGCCGCAGAAATTTTTGCCAAGCTGGATTTCGATGGGGATGGCAAAATTAGTAAAAATGATGCCATGAATTTAGTTGCTGATTTCTACTTGAGTGACAACCCACAAGCGCCCGGTAACTTGTTCTTTGGTGCTTACGAGTAAGCTGACACTTAAAGATTCAGAGCGCAGATAGATGTTGCCTGAGAATCTGAAGTCATTGGATTCTCAGGCAAATTCTATCTGCAATCCCAGCAATGTGTATCTAAAAAATAAAGAAGGAAAATTCGATAGTTACCCTAATACATATTTTCCCTGCTTGGATTGAATTCCTATTTTTATTCAGTGCACTTAGTATCAAGACGCCGCCCATAAAAAAACTCTAAGCATTCTGTGTTATACCTTTGGCATTGACGACAATAAAATTTTTGCCAGAAACTCTCAGATATACGGATTGACCAAAAGTCGGTAAATTTTTGACTAATCGCTAGGAAACCTGATGTAACTCTTGGGTATACTTTTGACAATTAATTATAGTGATGGTATAATTTGCGTTCAGTTCAAGTTCAATTTATTTGTGGACGAAATCAAGCTGGTGAATCGAGATGGAGCGATCGCTAAATTCAGCCAAGTTGAGCGAAAAGTTATGAAAATTTTAAATCTAGCCTTAGTCTTGGGAACAAGCGACAACAAAGTATTAGTATAGATGACAACGGTATGAATATTAAACATCAGAAGCGAGCTTGTTCAAAAACAATCGTTAAACCGAGCAATGCCTCGTTAATGCTCATGAACATAATTAATGCCAGTGACATTCTTAAGCGGTATGCCGAGCAGGAACGCTATTTTTTAAATCTTAACCTTAGTCGAGTTGACCTAAAGGGTGCTGACCTACAGGGAAGTGATTTTAGTGATGCCAACCTTAATAGTGCTGATTTGAGTTCCACCAACTTAAGCGATTCAAATCTGATTTGGACAGATTTGAATCGAGCCAACTTAAAACAGGCCAACTTAAGTCAAGCCTGTCTGCTCCACAGCAGCCTTGTTTGGGCGGATTTAAAGGAAGCCACATTAGTTAACGCCAATCTGAGTCATGCTCTCCTAAATCATGCAAATCTAACTTCGGCTTGTTTAAAGGGTGCTAATTTAAGTGAAGCGTCTTTACAAGGCGCTTGTTTGGTTCAAGCAATTCTGAGTCAAGCCAATTTATTGAAAGCAAACTTGAAAGGGGCGGATTTTACGGCAGCCAACATCGATGAAGCAAATCTGCGTCAGACAAATTGGGAAGGTGCCATCTTAACCCAAGCCTCGTTACAGCGAGTTGATCTGGAAGAGAGCCAGCTTAATGAGGCAATTTTAAAGAGAGCTGATTTGACGGAGGCGGACTTGGTTGGGGCTGATTTGAGATATGCGGATTTGACAGAAGCAATTTTGTGCCGAGTTGCTCTAGAGTTAGCCAACTTGGTTGGCGCTGACTTAAGCCGTGCTAATCTAAAACGAGCCTCTCTATTTCGAGCTGATCTAGAGGGAGCACTCTTGCGAGATACCAATCTAGTTGAGGCCGATCTAAGACACACTAATTTTAAAGATACTCAGCTAATGGGTGCTGATTTCTCTGGTTCCCGCGTTAAAGGAGCTTGCTTTACAGACGCTCAAGGGTTAACTTGCCAACAGAAGCAGTGGCTCAGAGCTAATGGAGCATTGAATATCCAAATCTAGTGCAAGAAGGCAGGCAGGAGGCAGGAGGCAGGAGGCAGGAGGCAGGATATAGGAGGCAGGAGGCAGAATATAGGAGGCAGGAGGGAAGAAAGCTTGTACAGTAAGCTTTTTAACCTTTTTGAGCTGGGGAGTTATTTCCGCCGCGATGTATTAGCAAGTTGCTATTAAAATGCAAAATATTGAAAAAATTGTTGAATTTGCGCTCCTTTTAGTTGTTAGAAAGACAGGGTATTCGCTTAACTTTATTCAAAAGGTAATCTTGCGAGAATCTTTACTTGAAAATAAAAAAACTTACGCTCAACAAGCTGAAGAAAATAACTACTCCGAAAGCTATATTAAGTTCACAGTTGCACCTAAACTATGGCAGTTGCTTTCACAGGCGCTCGGCGAAAAGGTTAATAAAACGAATCTTCCAGCACTGCTAGAACAAGAGTTCATAAATCAGAATAATTCTCAGCCGACGGAGACAATAACAGCGGTGTCTGCAACGGGATCGAGTGCGGGTCACTACGTTTTAGAATGCCCGGAAGGGCAGGTTCCCCTTGCTTCTGAACTGTACGTTGAGCGATCGACTATTGAACAAACCTGTTATCAAGAAATTCTTCAACCCCGTGCATTCATTCGTATTAAAGCACCCCGAAAAATGGGGAAGACTTCCCTAATCGCACGCATTTTGGATTATGGGAGCAGTCAGAATTACCACACAGTAAGACTTAGCTTACATTGCGCTGGCACAGAGGTATTTGCTTCGAGCGATCGCTTCTTACGCTGGTTGTGTACCAATGTCACTCAGCAGTTGGGTTTGGCATCTAAATTAAATGACTACTGGGATGAGGATATGGGAGCCTTGATGAACAGCACGATTTATTTTCAAGGTTATATTCTCAAGGAAATCTCTAACCCTATTGTTTTAGCACTAGATGGCATCGACCTATTATTTGAGTATCCAGGACTCGCTGGTGATTTTTTCGTTTTGTTGCGTTCCTGGTATGAGGAAACAAAGGACACTTCGGTTTGGCAGAAGTTACGAGTCGTGATGGCTCATTCGGTTGAAGTTTACATTCCCTTACCCACTAATCGCTCTCCGTTTAATGTAGGATTGGCGATCGAACTACCTACCTTTAAGCAAGAACAGGTGCAGGATTTAGCCAAACGTCACGGACTTCAACTCACTGTTTCTGAACTAGAGCAGCTAATGAAGCTGACTGGTGGCTTTCCGTATTTAATTCGACTGGCATTGTATGAAAGTGCCAGATTGAAGATTCCTCTGCAAACGTTACTGCAAGATGCCACGAAAAATACTGGAATCTATCAAAAACATCTTCAGTCTCAGTTGTGGAACCTTCAACGGCATCCTCAGTTGGCTGACGGCTTTAAGCAGGTTTTAACGGCTCCAATCCAATTAGAAAAAGAGCTGGAGTTTAAGTTGAAGAGTTTAGGATTGGTGTATCTTATCGATAGTCAAGCAACTGTTAGCTGCGAGCTATATCGAGAGTTATTCCACAATTATTGTTCTTGATTGAGGACTGTCAGCAGACTAAAAATATTTTCAGAATACTTACCATCCGTTCATTTGAGCTATGAAACTCAAGAAGCAGAAATTAAGAGAAAATCAGCTAATTTGAACTTTTAGGAGAATGATATTTTGAGCCATCCGGCATAATTGCACCTTCTAGGAAAGCAGCACTGAGTTCAGAAACGCTCACTTTAGCATCTTTTAAATTTGCACCAGTGAGGTAAGCACCCTCAAGGTTTGCACCACTCAAACTGGCATTTTTCAAAATCGCACCGCTCAAGTTAGCCTGTTTCAAATCCGCACAAATCAGGTTGGCGTTACTAAGGTCGGCACTACTAAAGTTAACCTTATTTAAACGCGCAAAACTAAGCTTGGCATAACTAAGATTTGCTCCGCTAAGTTTAGCGTGGGAGAGGATAGCATTATCGAGATTGGCGTGGCTCAAATTAGCATTACTGAGATCGCTTTTATTCAAATTAGCTTGACTCAAATTGGCACCAGGAAGATTGATATCCACTAACTCTGCACCGGGAGCATCTAAACCTCTAAGAGAAACATTATCCTCATTCAAATCTTGGAGTGCCAAAATTCTGGCATAGCTAACTTTGACATCGTGTGCTGCATCAATTGTACTCCAAGCTTGGTAGTGAAATTGCTTGCGGCGATCGGGCGCTTCTTTAATAAATAAAACTAAAGCAACGACAAGACTGAGAGCATCAGCACCTTCTAGAATCTCTGCAAGTAAAGAATTATCATCCGCCCCCACATAAATTACGAGGAACAAGATGGCTGAAACACTAGCGACTAACCAAGCTGGTTGCGCCCAAAAATTATCAATAAATGTTTCTAAAATTCCTTTGAGAACTTCACCTAGCCGCTGAATGAACGATAGACCCTGAAGTTGCTGATAACTATCAGTTATTTTCGAGAGCATTTTTTGAATAACTTCACCATCCAATTTAAGGGATACTAAAGGCTTTTTCTGTTGCTCTGTTTGTGGTGGCAGTGGCTGGGATTCGTTTATTAATTGTGTCTGAGTTGCTGAAGTATTTTTAAGAGTTACTTCTTTTTCATCTGGGACAACATTTGGTGTAGTTTCCACACCTGCACCTTTTAGCATCAAAGCAGTAATTGCTCTGTAAGCCTCTGTCCACGCCAGCTTTACTTCTGGAGTCCAATCTTGCTGTAGATACTGCTCAAAAGCCATCAGCAGTGCGTCTCCAACTGGACCATAATATTTTGGAATTACCCCATAGCCAATGTGTCTGCCTCCCAAGGCGTTGAGAACTGGTTCCAAAGCTTCTGGAGAGCGAAGATTTTCTACTACTAAAACCAGAGCATTAATGAGCTTCTTCTGTTGGATTTTTATATCAATCTTGGCAAACAGCGGTTTAAATTCTGGGTGAGCTGCAAATAAGTTTTCGTAGAAGCTAGCGGCAAATTCATCAGCACGAGGTTTAACTTTCTCGAAACTTTGTTCTAAAAGTTCTACATTTAATGACATATTTCCCCCTAAATCACGAATAATTTCTCCCCTGTTGTAAGACAGGGGTATCTGAATTGTCGAGCGCTTACTAATGCTTTTTACACAGTTTCTAGTGCATAATCTTCTTTTGCACCATCTAACATCAAAGTGCTAATTGCTCCAAAGGCATCCACCCAAGCTTGTTTTACTTCAGGTGTCCAATCTTGCTGGAGATACTGTTCAAAAGTTGTTAGTATGGCTTCTCCAACGGCGGGATAATGTTGGGGAACTGTCCCATATCCAACGTGTTTTGCTCCTAGATTTTTGAGAGCTTTTTCTAAAACCTCTGGCTTGCGAAGGTTTTCTACTACTAAAACTAAAGAAGCTAACAAAAGTTTCCGTTGTTTTGCCATATTAGTTTCGGCAAACAGCGGTTTCACTTCTGGGTGAGCTGCAAACAAGTTATCGTAAAAGCTAGCGGCAAATTCATCAGCACGAGGTTTAACTTTCTCGAAACTTTGTTCTAAAAGTTCAACATTTAAAGACATAATGCGTGTTCCTTACTTGAAAGTTGATAATCCCTTATCTAAAGACAGGGTTTTTTAATGATACAGCTCAGATGAATGTTTTTGACAGAGTGTTGGGAATCTAAGAGTTTCTTCACTTGCGCTATGGCAAAATATTACAAACTCAAGTTTTCCAACTCTTGCCACAGGGTAGCCATAAACTTATCTGCATCCTTGATTTCCATTTCTCCCAATTTTTTCCACTCTTCACTGCTGTAATCTAAATCGAGTCCCATCACGTCTTGCGTCCAATAAGGCAAATTAGAGGGGTTTTCCATTAGTTCGCAGGTGATCTTTAAGATGTCTGTTCCGGTCATATTTTTTCTCACCTTTGTCGCCAAGCAAAATGAAAGTAATTTTGCTAAATTACTTTCTGGTGAAATGGATATTAGAAATGCCATATTTTGGGCGAGTACAAACTTGTCTAACTTCATGGTAATTTTTTCCTGTTTCTAGTTTAAATCTACTCACGTAAGGTGTTTTTGGCGACGCTCGAAGTCAAGTTAAATATATCACAATTAGTTTGCATCTCAGGAATTGTCCAAAAACAATTGACGATAATACCGATCCACAAACTTTTTTAATAAAGCGGCGCTTACATAGCATGAGTAGTTATGATGAGTATCTCCTTTTAAAAAGTAAATTAGCACATTTGAGAGCAATATAGCAATCCTAAACCGTTTGCATAATTCTTGTAGGGGCTCTTCCCCCCCGTGGTTGCCCGATAGATAGGGGTAGGCAAAGAAAGGCACTATCGCTACAAGTTTATCTGAATCATTTAGGATTGCTATAATTGCATCAAAAGATCAAGAAATCAAGCGTCTAAAACTTCAGTCCGCAATAGTGCCTTACGCACTCCGTTTACTGCTTCTTCCATCTCTACTAATCTGTTGAGAGCAAGTGCAATATCATCTTCAACGTTCAAAAGTTTAGCTGCCTTTTTTACAGCTTTCCGCTCTTCATCTGAGTAATCATCATCGGCACGAGCCATTTGAATAGCATGGTACAATAATGTTCTCGAAGACGACCAAGTAGAAACATCAGCGGTAATCTTGGACAAAAAATCTTCCAACTTAGCACTTTTGTAGTCAAATGATTTGTATTTCTCCATGAGTTCTTCAGGAGCGCCAACCATTCGTTGATGGTTCAACAACCAGTTCATTTCGCCTTCTGAAACCTCTCCGTCAGCCCCAGCAATAGCGAGCAGCGCATACCCATAATTAAGGTATGCTTCAAAGGGAGCTTCGGAAATACCCAGCGTCTTTTTCATAAATTGAGAAGCAGGTACTATTTGCGTTTCATTGCTCATAATTTGTCTTTTTGTGTGTGTCTGTGTTTAAAGATTTAAGCCGATGCTACTAGCATCTAAGAAAGCACTTTTTTCCACTTGGGAAAAACCATCAATGCCTATTGTCCATCTACCCCTAGCCTCCATCTCCCCACAGTGGCAAAAGTGCAACTTGTAGGCGCTTTCTTCTGTTGTTGCCGGGGATGCAGCAGCAGAGACAACGTTGAGGTTAGCAACCAACCCGTAGGTTGATAAATACTTTTCCAACTCTTGCAAATCCACTGTACCACTTTTATCGGAGTCAAGAGTAGCGAAAAGATAATCAGTGACGTATCTCCTAATATCTTCAGAACTACGTTCGCCTGTTGTCAGATATTCTATCCGACCTAAAAGCTCCATAATCTCGTCGCTAACGGGATTTTGAAGACCTTTGTTAAGGATATTAATCCTTATTGTTTAATAAGTAAAGTAGGAAAAGTAGGAAGATTCCTTGGACGACTATATAAAGCGACTCGATTAATCTTGAATATGTTCAAACAGAATTTTGAGATATTTATCCAAAGATTTATGAGGTGTTTCTTTTCTCCACATGGCAGTCGATCGGGCGTAGTGTACGGGATGGTGGAGCGACACAAACAGAACTTGAGGATGGGGCAGTGCTGCTGCCTCCTGCGGCATGATTGCTATCCCTTGTCCTGCGGCAACCAGAGCAATCATTGAGGCATGGCTATCGGCTTGCAGGTGCAGATTTGGCGTAAATCCCGCTTCGTGGCAAACACCGCAGATACGATCGTTCCGCCCTGGAAACTTCTCTTCAGACATCCCAATAAATTTTTCTGATGCCAGGGAAGCTAAATTAATTGAGGATTCACGTGCCAATGGATGCGTATCCGGTAATACAGCAGCGATCGGCACTTTCTTAACGCATTTGACTGTAAACTCGGAATCTAACTCATCAGGTGGATTGCCCATAAAAGCAATATCGATCGAGCCATTTCGCAAGGCTCTAACTTGTTCGCTAGGTGGCATCTCCTGGAAACGCACGGCAACTTCAGGATAGGCTTGTCCAAAGTGGTTTAGAGTTTGTTAGATTTAGGGTGAATGCAATTCGTGTTAAACTAGACAAGTGAAAAACGTTGCAAAAGTACGAATTTATCCAACCAATGAGCAGAAGGAAGCACTATCACAAGCTTTCGGCTGTGCCAGATGGTTATGGAATAACTCACTGAATGCAACAAATGAACTCTACAAAGAGACCGATAAAGGGCTTTCCCAGATTGGGATGAATAGTCGCTTAGAATTATAAGGTATTTGACTATACCTATGTGCCTATTATCCTAAATTGATTATTATTACCGTCTCCCAAAAATGAGTGAAGTTGCCATATATATTGAACTGTTGCGAACCTGAGAAAACTTGCCTATATTTCAATATCAATGGATGGGTTCATTTCTCACAGATATCCTCCACTTTCTTTTTCAACAAACGTTTCAACATTGACTGTAATAATAATCAACGTTTTATGCCCCAAGATAGCTATCAACTCGGTGGCAGTTTAACCATTGATGCACCTAGTTACGTACAGCGCCAAGCCGACTCCCAACTGTATGAAGCCTTGAAGCAAGGAGAATTCTGCTATGTACTCAACTCCCGGCAGATGGGCAAATCCTCACTGCTGGTGCGAACCAAGCATCGCCTTCAAAAAGATGGCTTTCGCTGCGCCGCCGTCGATTTGAGTGTGGTGGGAAGCGAACAAATTACTCCACTGCAATGGTACAAGGGATTCGTAGGTGACTTATGGCTACAGTTGGGGCTACTGGAAACCTTGAACCTGAAAACTTGGTGGCAAGAACGCAACGATCTCGGTTTACTGCAACAGCTGCGGTGGTTTATTGAGGAATTGCTACTGGTGCAGTTTCCCCAACAACAGTTGTTTATTTTTATTGATGAAGTTGATAGTCTGCTAGGTCTTAAGTTTTCAATTGATGACTTTTTTGCCTTAATTCGCTTCTGCTATAATCAACGGGCAATTAACCCCGAATATCAACGCATTACCTTTGCCATTTTTGGGGTAGCAACTCCCTCGGATTTAATTCGAGACAGAACGAAGACACCGTTCAATATTGGGCAAGCTGTAGAACTAAAAGGGTTTGAGTGGGATGAAGTAACTCCCTTAATTCAAGGGCTGGACAAAACGGTGGAACAGCCTGCATCAGTGGTGAGAGCGATTTTAGAATGGACGGCTGGACAACCGTTTTTGACTCAGAAGTTGTGTCATTTAGTCGTGCAATTGAGTCAGCAGACAATGGGGGACGGTGGCAAAATGAGTATTCCACTGGGTACGGAATCCTTCTGGATTGAGAACTTGGTCAAAACTCGCATCATTGAACGTTGGGAATCCCAAGATGAACCGGAACACCTGAGAACGATACGCGATCGCATTGAACGTAACGGTCCGCGCGCTGGTAGAATTCTAGGCATATATCAAAAGATTTTGCAAGGAATTGACATAAAAAGTGATGATAGTCAAGAACAAATTGAATTGTTACTTAGTGGCTTAGTGGTTAGATACGAGGGAATATTAAAGGTAAAAAATCGCATTTATCAACAAGTATTTAATCTTCAATGGGTTGAAAAAAAATTAGCGGCATTGCGTCCTTACTCGCAGGTGTTTGATGCTTGGGTAGCTTCACGGCAACAGGATAAATCCCGCCTCTTGCGCGGACAAGCTTTAAAAGACGCTCAAACCTGGTCGCAGGGCAAAAGTTTAAGCGATTTGGACTATCAGTTTTTAGCCGCTAGCCAAGAAGTAGACAGACAAGAATTGCAATTATTTTTAGAAGCAGAACGTCTGAAAGAAGTAGAAGCTAGGCTGGCGCTAAAGAAAAAAAGTGCCAAACGCCAAACTTATTTGATTGCGGGACTTTCGTTCGCTTTAGTAATCGCGATCGCAGCGGGAATATTTGCTTTCTTCCAGTACCAAAAAACGCTTACTAGCCAACGCAATGAAAAACTTGAAAAAATTCAAGGAAGGGCTAGATATTCGGCAGCCCTCTTTGCCTTAGATAAAAGGTTAGATGCTTTAATTGAAGCGCTTAGGGCAAGAAGAGAACTTAAATACCTAGCCTCAGCCGATCCACAGACAGAAATAATGGTGGAATTAGCTTTGCGACGGTCAATTTATGGAGCTATTGAATCTAACCGTTTTTCTGGTTATGGTGTCGCCAATAACGCATTAGATGTCAGTTCTGATGGCGAGATGATTGCTGTAGCAACATTGCAAGGTGGCATCCAAATTTGGCATCGTGATGGCAGGTTGCTGGGTACTCTCAAAGGACATCAAGGCCCAGTTATAGGAGTAGCCATTAGCCCCAACAGTCAGTTAATTGCTTCAGGAAGCGGAGATACAACCGTCAAACTCTGGCGGCGTGACGGCACTCTGGTGAAAACTTTGACAGGGTTTAAAGCTGCAACTGGCAAAGTCAAGTTTAGCCCTGACGGAAAACAGATTATTTCGTCTGATACGGACGGTACGATAAAACTTTGGCAGCAAGATGGCACATTGGTAAAAACCTTGACAGGGCATGGCGAGATCGTTACGCAAGTCGTTTTTAGCCCCGATGGAAAGCTGATTGCCTCTGGTTCTGATAACGGCCCTATCAAACTCTGGCAGCGGGATGGTACATTGCTGAAAACACTTTTAGATATTCAACCTCCTGTTTTATCGATTGCTTTTAGCCCTGACGGCAAAACCCTGGCAGCAGGCAATGGAGACGGTAAGCTGCAAATGTGGCAGCGTGACGGTCGTTTGTTAAGGAGTTTTACCGCACACGATACTGCAATTAACGCGCTAGCTTTTAGCCCGAATGGGCAGATCATCGTTTCTGGCTCTAACGATAAGATGCTAAAATTCTGGAACAAGGACGGTACTGCTTTGAATTCCATTAAAGGTCATGACAGTGCAATTAAAGATATTGCATTTAGTCCCAGCGACAACACCCTCTTCTCTGCATCTTGGGATGGCACTGTCAAAGCCTGGAAATTACACAATCGGTTGTTGACAATTCTGCGGGGACATACGGCTGGAATTTGGGGAGTCGCTTTTAGCCTTGACGGACTGTTCATGGCTTCATCAAGTTTGAATGAGACAATACTCTGGCGTAAGGACGGGATTAGCTATAGGCGCTTAAAAGGGTCTAACCTGGAGCTTAGTTCAGTTGCTATCAGTCCAGATGGGAAAACGATCGCTACTGTTGGTGCAGACCGCTCAATCAAGCTTAGAAGTCCGGACGGTACATTGTTAAGGAGTCTCCAAGGGCATCAGGGCAGTATTAGGAGAGTAGCTTTTAGCCCTGACGGTAATATGATTGCATCTTCAAGTAGCGATCGCACAGTCAAACTTTGGCGCGTCAACGGCACCGAAATCGCTACTTTTAGAGGGCACAAGGCTGGGGTTTGGGGGCTGGCTTTTAGTCCTGATGGTTCGACACTTGCATCCAGCAGTGGCGACAAGACAGTAAAGCTTTGGCGTTTGACTTCAGTTTTGAATAACAAGGGAAAGCGAGATTCTCAATCAGAGGTCAAAAGTGAGGATAGCTTATTCAAGACTTTTCAAGGTCATAATAGTGTAGTCACTGACGTAGCTTTCAGCCCTAATGGCGAATTTATTGCTTCAGTGGGTGAAGATAGGACTGCTAAACTTTGGAGTCGTGACGGCAAGTTACTGCATACTTTTAAGGGACATGAATCTGGGATTTGGAGTGTCGCGTTTAGCCCTGATGGCCAGATAATTGCTACAGGGAGTAATGATGGGATGATTAAACTCTGGAAGTCAGACGGCACATTGCTGACTAATCTAATTGGACATAGTGCTGGGGTTAAGGGATTAGCTTTTGCTGCTGACGGCAAAACTCTGGCTTCGGCTTCTGAGGACAAGACGGTAATTTTGTGGAATTTAGAGCAGTCTGTAGAGTTGGATAAGGTAGTTGCAGTGGGTTGCGATTGGGTGCGAGATTATCTGCGGACTAATGCGGAGGTGGTGGAGGGGGATAGACATTTGTGCGATCGATCTCCCCAATAGACAGTGTAGATAGTTCCACGTCAGGAGTAGAATTTCAACATTGCTGACTTTGGTTTCCGACTTTTCCGACCAGAAGCACCGACAAGAGTAGCAACACTCTTGAAATTTGTTGTTACTATTCTACAGAACGGTTAAGAACACGCGAAAAATGGGCTTCTGCGCTTTTCGAGGAGAATGACATACGATGAACATGTTTCGATTTATCAGCCGATTTATATATGATGTCGAGCATATTTGCAGATATTGTATTCTTTGTTAAACGATACGGAATCTCTGGATAACTAGCGAATTCCTTAGCACGTAGCAATGCCTGTTCTAGCAACACTTCAGTCGGGACAATTTGGTTAACCAAGTGGTAAGATTTAGCCATTTCCGGAGTGATAGATTCACATGCAAAAACTATCTCTTGCATTGCGTTATGACCAATCGCATGACCTAGGATAGCACTACCAACTGAACAGCCAATACCGTGTCGTAATTCTGGCATCTGAAGTTCCGCTGTTGACGATATAATCCGCCAGTCAAACATGAGAGCAAATTGTAAACCCATTCCAATAGCATATCCATCAATTGCGGCAATTGTAGGTTTATCAACTTGTAATACACTTGCATATAGGTCTATCACACGATCGATCCACCGATCGACATCATCTCCGCCGTGTAGAAGTCTAACCTCATTGAAATCGCCACCAACACTAAATGAGCGATCTTTACCGCCAGTTACGATAACTGCTTTTACTTCATTGTCTTCTTTTGCACGGTTTAGAGCTTCCTTAATTTGATTCTCCAGTTCCTCACTGAATGGATTGTGTCTGTTTTTGTGATTGAGTGTAATAACGCGCACATTTTCGATATCTTGCTCATTAACTAATGACATAGTAGCCTCCTAATTAGGTTGAATTTTATCAGAAACTAAGGTTAATATTAGGCTATAACTTCGCGTCCAGTCAGGTATGCTTGGTATTTTCGATAGGCATAGCGAGTCTTCGCAGCGTAATCATGTTTTTCCACACCAATTTGAGAGGCAAAAATATTATTAATTGATGAACCCTGATGGATACCTATTTTTTTACGCCAAACAATTTCGTTAGGTAATAACTTGAATTCGTCCGCACACTCTCGTAGTAGGATTTTTACCTTATTCAAAGATACCTTCAAATCGGGCGCGAGAGAAAGCGCAAATCCCATCATTCGTGTTGTCCAAAATGGGTGATTTACTTCGATCCCATAGTGTCCACTGCCAAATACTGAAAATTCTCCAGTCCAACGTGTTCGATACACTTGACTCCAAAGAAGACTGTTGATTGACGTAACTTTGCAATCTGGATTCAAGACGCCGCCAAACAGCAAATCAGCACCATAACCAGTTACAAGGCGTCCACCTTTGTCTTTAAGCAAACGATACAAGCACAAAAAACTTGACTGTATCTCAACCGATAAACCATCAAAAATTTCGTTGTAATAGATTGCTTCATGTGCGCCTTGTAAAATTTGCTCGTCACTCAAGGTTACTTCACGATGGGAAGTATTGACATAACGTGATACAATTTGTGCAAACTCATATTCATTGCTAGTTGTGCTACCTATACTAATGGTATTGATATCATTACGATATTTTGCAGCAAGTGCAGTGACCATGCTCGAATCAAGTCCACCAGATAAAGGAATTGAAATTGTTTTTGTACCATTAACTGAGCGTGCGACAGAATCTGAGATAAGATTGTAGACCCAACGTCTGGCAAGTTCGGGGTTTACGTATTGTGGTGGTACTAGATGAATATTTAAATATTGATATTTGTTGATGGATATAAATCCTAGTCCATCAATGTTTATCTGGGCTGTGCAACCAGGCTTTAGACGTTCTGCATTCTTGATTGGTAAAAAATCATCTTTGTGTGTATCATAGTGTACTACTGCCGTTTCCTCAGAGAATTCAAATAAATCTGGCTCTATTTGACCGACAGTTTTTAGCTCTGATGTAATCCAAAATGATTCTACTTGAATGAAGTGTACTGGTTGGAATCCCAGAGAATCATTAACAAGCGAAATTCGATTATCTGGATAAAAAGTTAAGAAGTTAAAGGCTCCCTCAGCTAGTGAGAATATATGATTACCATATGTACGCTGCAAAATTGCTAGAACATGTGCAGTATTTGCTGTCATGGCTTCAGAAGTAATGACAGACGCAATCGAACGCAGTTCTTCAAGATTAATAGGTGTACCAATCAGAAGATAGTTCACACCGTTTTCAATATGTAGAAATTCTGTTAATTGGGCTGGTGATGATGAATAAAACTTTAGTAAAATCTGCCAACCAAATATATCTATAAACTGAATGTTATGCCCTAACGTATTGACACGAGAAGAAAGAGATTGATGAGTATTATAAATCGCTGTAAAGGAATATATCATGATCGAATATGTCTATGAAGGGGGTAGTTTATTTCTCTTCACATAGTTTGATTGTCTTGTGACACTTTAGCTAAAAGTATGTGATTATTTTAGCTAAAATCCTTAAAAGATAAAGCTTTCAAGAAGTTTTACCTCGATTTTGGATAAGGGAAGCAGTAAAGGGCAGACGCATCTAAAGTATAAAAATCCTTTAAGGGCAAGGTTTCGGCGTTTTCAGATTTCGCCTGTTTTTCGTCAAGATCCTTATCCAGTAGGAATTTCAGAAATCTCGTGCGTTTGCCCTGGGAGCAGTAGAACCGTCATTCTATCCTTCAGGAACACCAGAAAAGGTATATTTCTTTTCCTCGCTAGACTCTGAATTAATATCTTCTATCTCTATTGAACCAGGTGAATCAGTAGTTTGCCCACGCCATAGTATGCGCTTGATGTTAGGATCGTTGAACTCTTCACGCTCATGAATAGTACGACGGTTATCTGAGATCAAAAGATCGCCTTCACGCCAATAGTGCTTATATGTATAACGTGGTTTTTTAAAGAATTGTGAGAGTTCTTTAAAGAATTTATCGGTTTCGTACTCACTGAAACCAATGATACGTGTCTGCCAACTAGCGGGTTGTCCTTCGTCGAATGGAAAATAGATCAACATCTTTCTTACCCAACCAAGATCGGTAAATATTGGTAGTTTAAACCAGCCTGCTGGTGACCCGGTTGAGTAATAACCACGTTCTAGTACATTTATTTCAAATGTTTCATTATCAAGAACATTACGCAAATGCAAAGGCATTTCCTCATATGCAAGCACGTGATCCGTCGTAAGAGTTGCGCCACGAAATCGCATATTGCGGATATGCACGGCATAAAGAAACACTATGTCAACTTTACTTAACAACAGACCACCATCAGCATGGAATGGAAGTTGTCCGCGACCAGTAACAACCTTCTTCTCTTCCCCACCGAGTTCAAGTGTGTCTTCATAACCATAGCCGATATTTTGTTTTTTTGTATATTTTACAATATTACCATATTTTGAAAATAGCCTTCTAAATTCTTCGTTTGAAAACGATAAACCTCGAATCAGCGCCACGCCTTTTTCTTTAAGGATTTCCTTAATCTGCTGAGGGTCACTGGAGAGAAATTCATCTTTATTGAGGATAGTGCCAAATCCTGTTGGCAAAATTGATTCTCTTTCAAACAATGCAGTTTGGTTAGTCATTAGTTGACTTACCTGCGATTAGTACATAACATATCAAACTTTATCAGGTTTTAAAAATAAAGCAACTTTTTTTCTAGGAAACCTACTTTTCCTACTTTTCTGATTAATTGGGTGTGAGGGGAAGGGGGTGCGATCTGAAGAGCAGCAGCGCTTAGTTAGCTATTATTTTTTTCTGAATTTATAAGGGCGATCGCCCAACAGAGCTGAAACAACTGCTGACGTGACTATCTGTGATTCGTCTGAAGCGCCTTTTGAAACCAACCTGAGATTCTAATTAGCCAATTAATTAGCCAATTTAGTATATTGACAAAAGCCACTACTTGTGAAATTTGCGCTCATAGCAATATAACTTTACACAAACATACCAACTTTATCTATTTCTCGTTGATCTAAAAAATTGAATAATAGAGGAACTTTTTGGTGAATGCCCGCTTACAGTAATTGAGCCCTTGTCCTTCTGCCCTCTGCTATCTGCATAAAAGCCTTCTTTTATTAACTACCTGTTTTGGGGCATAAGAATCCTTAGCGTTCCTTGCTGTGTGCATACTACTCAAATGGAGTCACTACATGAATGTTGACGAAGTTCTGGACACTGTAGAACAAAGTCTGCTATCTAGGCAACTGAGTTCCCTTGAGCGCTTAATCCTGTGTCAGTCATGGCTCGGACGCGGTTATAGCGAGATGGCAGCCGATTGTGCCTATAGTATCGCTCATATCAAGGATATTGGCTCTCAGTTGTGGCAGGCTTTTTCCAAAACATTAGGGGAGAGGGTGACGAAAAAAAATCTGTTTTTAGTGCTGAAGCAATATCTGCTCTCCCGGACAGGTGAAACAGTCAATAGTGACCAGTTATCTGTTACCTTTTCGTTGGTAGAAGTAATAGAACCGCCACTAACGCCTACCACTAATCAGTTATCAGTTCCCACTGATTTTGTGGAGGCTTCATACTCAGGGGATAGCGAGCAATTATCACTGGGTTTCTCAGCTAGATACATACAAAAACATAAAATAGAGGAGCATATTATCATAGAAGGCAACGCTGACGTTTTGGTAAAATTTGAAGAGTTCGCGCAACAGGCTAAACACAAAGTCACACCAATATTTGGCTTTGGGCAAGATGTTGTAGATTTGTTACCACATGATAGGTTGGACGGAGTTTTATTCGACACTGCCCCAATAACTGAAGATAAATTAATAAGTAGGTGGTACGAAAATAAACTACAGCAGATTGTGGGGAAATGTAGTATATTAAAATCAGTAAATAATTTGTTGATAAACTGCTGTCACTGTGTTACTGTACTTCATGAACCTACAATTTGCTGTATAACTATCTTCAATTATGTCTTCGGTTTACCCAACTTTTTTATTGTTGATCGACAATACAAACACAGATGCTACACGATATGGAAGGTAAGGATGAAGTTTTACGCCCTATTTATCTAGGCAAACGCACATTTCTCGGTCTCAAAGATTTGGTAATTGCGTTTTACGCCCAAAAATGTCCATTCCAATGCTCTTATTGTAGTTTGCCAACAAAATCCCATCCTGAACCGCTGCCAGTCACTCAAATTAAACAACAAATTGATTGGACTTTTGAGCAATATGCCAATGAATTGAGTAGTTTCCAACAACTTTCAGTAGGTAACGAAGGGTCTATTCTAGATCGGGAACGTTTTCCCAAGGAAGCAATAGCTTACTTACTGGAGCAAGCACAAGCACTTTCTTATTTGAAAGTCTTATCCCTGGAAACCCGCCCAGAATATATTTTACCAGCAACGATGGAGGAAATTTTCCATTTAACCCATGCCGATCTCATTGATGTGACAATTGGCTTTGAAACACAAGACGATTATTTACGCGAAGTCATTTTGAATAAAACCATTCGTCGAAAAACTTTTGAATCCAAGATTAAGCTGCTGGGTGAAATGGGGATTAGACTCACAAGCTACGTGTTGTTAAAACCCGGACCCACCATGACTGAAGAAGAAGGTGTCAAGGAGGCTATTTTAACAATTGAATATCTTGCAGAAGTCTGTCAAAAATTTGGTACGGATTTGGTGATTTATTTAAATCCGGTTTACGTAGCAATAGGTACACCTTTAGCCAAAGCTTTTTCACTTAATCAGTATAAACCTGTCCGTATCCAAAGTGTTGTTCAGGTTATTGCTGAAACCAGTGATTTGAACGTACCGATTTATACCGGGCTGTGGTCGGAAAACAATACTGATGGTTATGGTGATTATACGGTTCATAAGGATTATCAACCAGAAATCCGTAACGCTCTGAAACAGTTTAATAAAACTCAAGATTTTGATTTGCTTGAACCTTTTTATCAGATAGAACTCGACCGCAGACAGTATCAATCCCTACCAATTTTACTGTGAATAACTAGAGGTGAGCAATGTTATTGGACAGCTTTGAGTGGGTTATAATCCCGGCAGGTTTATTTTGGATGGGCACTGATTTGGAGGTGGATAAGGTCGCCGCTGCGGCTGACTGGGCTAAGCAAGTTGAACTACCACAGCACGAAGTCTATTTGCCCAGCTATCAAATCAGCCGTTTTACTGTTACAAATGCACAATGGACACAATTTTTAGCACACACCAATTATCCCTGGGCAGATCGCGATAAACTGTGGGAACATGGTTTGCTAAAAGGTCAAGAAAACCATCCCATTACGTGGGTGACTTGGCATGATGCTGTCGCTTTTTGCTCTTGGGCGGGTGTGCGTTTACCCACTGAAGCCGAATGGGAAAAAGCTGCTCGCGGGATAGATAAACGCCTGTATCCTTGGGGAAATCACGCGCCAACTTCCCAATTGGCTAATTATGGCAAGCAGGTTGGTAACACAACAGCGGTAGACACCTATCCACAAGGCAAAAGTTATTACGGCTTATTTGATATGGCGGGTAATACCTGGGAATGGACAAGTACGATTTGGGGAACAGATACCCATAATCCTGAGTTTAGCTATCCTTATCAAGCTGATGATGGGCGGGAAAATATGGATAATTCAGATATTCTGCGCGTAGTGCGGAGTGGTGGATGGAAATACACGCCGGATTTGATTCGCTGCGCTTACCGCGATTGGAACAAACCGCATTTCAGGGGAAGCGGACTTAGCTTTCGTGTCGTCGCACTTTAACACAGGATACAACGGAGAAGATAACAGATGAAGGCTGACACCATCCTTTTAGATTTACCACCTGCAATAACCGATAATTACCTGCAAAGCCATGCTAATGTGGATAGACTGAGCGATCAGTATCGGAAAACTTATCAGTATATTCGTCGTTCAGTCAAACCAGTCGGCTTTTTAGTCCATGATAATTTGGTGCTGAAACTTTATCATATGCTACGGGAAACTGAGCCATTACCACAAAATTTGCAAGATAATTTACAATCTTTTATCCTTGACGAAATTAATCAAGGGCGTGTGGATGCAAAACAAGGTGTTGGTTTTGCTATTTTGTCGCAAGGATTCTTGAGCATTAACACCTGGGGACGTGGCAATGTGTTGTTTACCCAAACTTATACAGTTGAAGACAGTTTTCCTGAATTATCGCCTAAACCACTCGAAAAAACAGGAGTAGCTTGTACGTGGGAAATTAAAATTATGAATCATGAATATGCTTTATGGCATAACTATCTGGAAACTAAGATGAGCATTGCTGATAAAAAAGCTTATCTCCAGAGTTTCATTACAGGTGAATTATTTTACTAAAGCACCTTCATCGTTTTCTTCGTCTGAGACGGCTGGCTAAATGAGCGGTAGAAGAGCAAAATCGGGAGTTGTTCAACAATATTGAATGCTATATTCTATCCGATCCCTTCTACAGACCAAGTGAAAATCAATTATTCCGAACTGGAGATTTTATGTCTAACACAGAAACTTACAAGGACTGGGATGATAGTGCAGAACAATATCAAGCTTACTTTGACGATCCGTCCGAGAAAGTTTCGTCTACAACTGTTTTCCCAAGGATTCTACAAATTCTAGGTAATATTGAGGGGAAAACAGTGCTAGATTTCGGTTGTTCTATGGGTCGGTTCTCAAGAATAATGCACGATATGGGAGCAATGGTGACTGGCTATGATTTATCGCAAAAAGCGGTGGAGATCGCCAATTCTCTGGATATTAAGAGGAATATAGAATACTTTAGTAGACCAGAAGACTTAAAAAACAATTATTATGAAATTGTTATTTGTACTATGGTCTTACTCTGTAATCCAAAAACTCAAGCTTTTCAACTTGTAAAGGATATTTACACCTATACAAAGCCAGGTGGAATTGTTGGCTTTGTTAACACCTATGTAGCAACACTAGGGCGTAGTTTCCCAAATTTTTACTCCCAAGTGCCACAGGAGCAGAAGGAAGGAAGTCCATACCAGACCAGAATTCCCACACCAAAAGGCGATCTAGTTGTAACCGATTATTTTTACACGCCGGAACATCTCAAACAAATGTTTAAGGATAACAAATTTCAACTACAAGGGGAAGAAATAATAGCAGAGCAATTCATTCTCCATATATTGAAGAAAAATTGATTAACTTAACCAAAGTCGCCAGGGCAAGCGCATTTCAAATGATATTGACAAACGGGTTTAGAAGCATCCTTATATTGGGATAAACAAGCAGCAAGAATTGTCGGCATATAGTTATTGTCCATAGCAGGGTATATTTTTCAACTCTGCATCAGTTTGAGGTTTGTTTCTCGCTCAAAAAGGATAGGGAGAGGAAAACTATAGATAACCTTAGCCTACCATTGCATCCTCAATTTCTGGATGCAAGATAGGAAAGACACAGGTATATTTAATAGAGTTCGGATGTATGAACTGTATGTTTTAAGATTTCAATGTAATTGTGAATCATTGAGCGAATCTCTTGACGGCTGAAATACATTCTATCGTATTCCACACTTAGACTTACATTTCCTTCAACTGGCGACATTGACACAGCATAATTTAAAGGAAAGTTGAACTTGTCATGAGACTTTATCCAATTCACGTTCAAGCCAGTGTCAGCCTTGAGATTTTTGGCATTATGGAAATTCACGAAATTAAACGTTGCGAAAAATAACTCCGTTTTTTGTTGGTCTGATGAAATTTCCAGAAGTGGATACCTAACATAGGGTTCGATATCAATTAGAGATTGCTGCACATTTTTAATTTGTACGCCTTTATCTTCTCTAATTGGTTGACAAAACGGAACAATATTCCAGAACAAGCCCAAAGCTCCAAACGGGTCAGATAATCTTTCTGTCCTACCATTTGAGATGATTCCTACACAAACCTTGTTAGATTTCATCATAGTACCAATGAGGTCAAGGTAGGTACTCAGGAAAAGTGCTTTTGGTGAAACTTTCAATTTTCGACATAGCTCACGTGAATCAGCAATATTTTCTGACTCAAAACTATATTTTTCAGCAACAGCTTCCACTTGCTCCACTGAAGTAGTTAACGGCTTCAAGGGTTTATATGTATGGTCTTTCAGGTGGAGCTTCCAGAAATTTGATGCGTCTTGTGAGCCAATAATTTCTTTCTCTAAAGCGACAAATTCTTTATACACGTTGGCAGTAGGAACTACTGTTATTTCTTCTCCTTTCTTGAGAGCCGAATAGATTTCGTACAGTTCGTTGTGAAATTCAACATTGCCCCAGCCATCTGTAATTGCATGATGAATTGATATTAAGAATTCAAACTTATTCTCAGCTTTCTGAAAAATTCTGAAGCGAAAAAGTGGTTCATTGGGATTTTCAACGTCAAACAAGTTCTGCCTATCTTGCTTCATCACTGCATCAATATAATTTGACTGCTCCTCCGATTTGAGGTGGCTGATGTCTTGCTCATTGATGGAACATCTTAGATTCTTTTTGACTACCTGAACCGCTGGCAATCCGTTAGAAGTGATAAATACGGTTCTCAAAGCTGGATGTTTTTGCACGAGAATTAAGAGAGCCTTCTTAAAGGCATTCAAATCGAGGCTTTCATCATATATATCGTGTGATTGCTGACAATGGTAAACCCCCATTTTTTGAGAGTCATTCACGTAATGATGCCACATAAACTCTTGCATTTTGGCAAGAGGATATGCTGATTCTGTATCTAGGGGAAGTAACTCAGAGATTCCTGGAGAAAGTTCTAATAAATGTAGGGGGAGAGGAATGTTATTTTCCTGATGCTGGTCATTGTTTATTGGTTGAGCATCGCTATGAAGGGTCGGATTTTCAAATACATCAGGTGTATAGTCCCCGGCATCAGCAGATAAACAATGAGCGATTAACGTTCGCAAGCTTGCTGCAAAATCTTGGGCTAGACTTTCAATTGTGGCACGTTGATGAAAGTTTTCGCTGTATGTCCATTCCAGTTGTAACTGGTTTTCAACTACGAGTCCGTTAATCTCTAGCAAATGACTGCGTTGTCCTAGCTGGCTGTGCTTAGGACCAACTGATTCCGAGGCTAATTTAATGAAAGAATTTTCTTGCATTCCCCAATCAAATTGTCCCAGATAGTTGAAACTTACCTCAGCTTGTGGTATGGAAGAGAGTTGAGAGGTAATTTCAGCATCCTCACTCAAATAACGCAGCACACCGTAGCCGATGCCTCGGTTGGGTATGGCACGAAGTTGTTCTTTGATAGACTGGATTGCATCTGAAAGATTTTCTGTGGCTTTTAGTTCTAAATGCACGGGGAAGATAGTTGTAAACCAACCAACTGTGCGGGATAAGTCTACATCTGGTAAGATTTCTTCTCGTCCGTGACCTTCTAAGTCAATTATTACTGAGTTAGACCCGCTCCAAGTCGCTAATACCTGCACTAAAGCTGTTAACAATATATCGTTGATTTGGGTATGGTAAGCTTTGTGAATTTCTTGGAGTAGGGCGCGAGTTTCTTCTTCGTTGAGGGATACCTTTACGCTACGGGCTGAGGCTTCTGTGTTAGCTCCCTGGTTACAGTCTACTGGGAGATGGGTGATTTTTGGGGTGGAAATGTTTGACCAATACGTTAATTCTTTTTTAGCGGCTGGCGAGAAGGCGTATTCGGTTAGTTTTTCTGCCCAGTGCTTGAAAGAGGTGGTTTTAGGATGAAGTTGAATGGGTTTGCCTGATTCAAGTTGTTGGTAAGCTGTTTGTAAATCTTCTAGTAAGATTCGCCAGGAAACTCCATCGACGACTAAGTGGTGGATGACTAGCAACAAGCGAGACGGTTTTTGAGTTCCTAGATGGAAAAGTGCAACTCGCAGGAGTGGGCTAGAGTTGAGGTTTAGGCTGGCTTGCAATTGGGAGGATGTAGATTCAATTTCTTGGGAGTGTGCTTCTTCTTGTAATGTGGATAAATCTATGAGGGAGAAAGGTACAGTCTCATCGGGTAGGGCGTTAAATGGCTGCCAACAAGCTTCTGATTGATTAAAGCGCAAGCGTAGGGCGTCGTGATGGAGTAATAATTGTTGCAACGCTTGCTGTAACAGGTCGGGGTTGAAAGTTGCTGGGACTTCTAGTAGAAAGGCTTGGTTGAAGTGATGAGGATTGGGGAGATTTTGTGCAAAAAACCAGTGCTGGATGGGTGTGAGTGGTAATGACCCTGTTACTAAACCCTGAAAAGCTTTTAAGGTTTTTGTTGTCGTTGCTACAGCGGCTAATTCGGCAATTGTTTGATGTTGGAAGATTTGTTTTAGAGTGAGGAAGAGACCTGCACTATTCGCTTTAGAAATAATCTGAATGCTGAGAATAGAATCTCCGCCTACTTCAAAAAAGTTGTCGTGGATGCTAAGAAACTCTCGGTGAAAAACCTCGCGCCAGATTTGGGCTAGTATTTCTTCTTTTCTTGTGCGAGGTTCTACCTTATCTGCTTGTAGTTCCTGACGTGCTGTATCGGGTGTTGGTAGCGCTTTTCGGTCTACTTTGCCATTGGGGGTCAGGGGTAGAGCGTCTAGCGTGACGAAGGCTGTAGGCACCATGTAATAGGGCAACTTCTCCTTGAGAAAGTGGCGCAATTCATCGATTGTGGGTTGCTTTAAATTGGAGACAAAATAAGCCACAAGGCGTTTGTCGCCTGGGCTATCTTCGCGGGCAATCACTGCTGCTTCCTGTACATTAGGGTGTTGACTCAGTGCTGCCTCAATTTCTCCTGGTTCGATGCGGAACCCGCGAATTTTCACCTGATTGTCAATGCGACCGAGAAACTCAATGTTTCCGTCTGGTCGATAGCGGACTTTATCGCCAGTTTTGTAAAGACGCGCAGAAGGTTCATTGCTAAAGGGATTGGGGATAAATTTCTCTGCCGTTAAATCTGGGCGACCCAGATAACCCCTCGCCAACCCTTCTCCACCAATGTGCAATTCCCCTGGAACACCAATTGGGACAGGTTGGAGATAATGGTTCAGAATATAAGTAGTAAGATTTCCGATGGGAGTTCCGATAGGCACGCAAGAAGCAGCAGGATTCTTGGTTATGAACTCAGATACTTCATAGTAAGTAGCCACAACTGTTGCTTCCGTTGGTCCGTAGCCATTGAGCAATTGTGGAGGATTTGCCAGTCCCTTCACACAACGTTGCCACAGCTTTAAGGATGCTGGCAAGACAGCATCTCCCCCAACAGACACCACCCGCAAAGATTCTGGGAGTGTCTGTTCTGCCGCTGCCAGTTCCACCATCACCCGATGCCAGTGGGATGTCGGCCAATCTATTATTGTGACTTCCCACTCGCGGCATCGTTGCACAAATGTACTGCCAGACATTAGCATATCGTCTGTCCGTAGAACCAGTGTTCCGCCTGCACTCAGGCAAGGAAAAATTTCTATCGCAGCCCAATCAAAGGCAATGGAAGCAAACTGGAGAACACGGTCTGACTGTGTAATGTTGTATATCGTTATAACAGACGAGGTAAAATTGACAATAGACCGATGCTCAATCATCACTCCTTTTGGCTTTCCGGTAGACCCAGAAGTATAAATCACATAAGCCAAGTTACTAGCTTTAACCTGAGTGAGTGGATTTTCTTCGCGATGCTCGCCGATGTTCTGCCAGTCGGTATCTAAGTAGATTACCTGTGCTGCATCCACAGGCAATGAGGACGCAAATTTTTCCTGAGTTAGCAGCACAGACACCTGAGAATCACTCAACATATAAGCCAAGCGCTCAGCAGGGTAGGCTGGATCTAGGGGCACGTAAGCACCACCCGCTTTGAGAATTCCCAACAATCCTACTACCATTAAGGGCGATCGCTCTATACAAATCCCCACCAACACATCAGGTCCCACTCCCCGCGCTCTCAAGTGACGTGCTATTATATCTGCCTGTTCGTTTAGCTCTCGATAGGTCAGTTGTTCGCCTTCTAAGATTACCGCAATGGCATCGGGCGATCGCCTAACCTGTTCTTCAAACAAATGGTGGATACATTTATCCTGCGGATACTCTTTTGTAGTGTTATTCCACTCTATTAATAACTGCTGACGCTCTTGCTCTGCGATCAAGGATAATTCCAATTCTGAAACTTGCTGAATAGGGTTTGTCACAATCCCCTCTAGCAAAATTTGATACTGCTCTATCATCTGCTCGATTGTAGCGGCATCGAATAGGTCAGTGTTGTACTCACAAATAAAAGTGATTCCCTTCTCTCCTGTTTCAGAACTGTGCCCGACATATTGCTTGGAATGCGGGATGAGAAGAAAACCTAGATCCAACTTTGAGGATTTGTTGCTGAGACCTATATGGGGGCTGATGTTCAAACCTGGGAGACTCAAGTCCGGCATGGCGGAATCATGGAAGCTGAACATCACTTGATACAGGGGATGATAACTCAGGTTGCGTATTGGGTTGAGAAGTTCCACCACCTTATCGAAGGGTAGGTCTTCGTTGGCAAAGGCTTCCAGAGTACAGGAGCGCACTCGATTGAGTAACTCCCGAAACGTGGGATTGCCAGACAAATCGGTGCGTAAAACCACGTTATTGACGATCATGCCAATTAACCGTTCTGTCTCGCGCATCCGCCGATTGGCAACACCTGTCCCTACGCACAGATCGTCCTGCCCCCCGGTGTATCGGTGCAACATTACCAGAAAAGTCGCCAGCGTCGTCATGAATAAGGTAACCCCTTCTTGACGGCTCAGAACTCGGAGGGATTCGCACAAGCTGATGGGCAACTCCACCCTAATTTGAGCGCCCTGGTAAGTTTGTTCTGCTGGCCGTGGACGGTCATAGGGTAATTCCAACAGCGGTGAACTGCCAGACAACTGCTGCTGCCAATAGGCCATTTGGGCTTGGGCTTCCTGGGTTTTGATCCACTGTTGCTGCCAATGGGCAAAGTCCACAAACTGGAGTGGCAATTCAGGCAGCGGGGAAGGATTACCCAAACAGAAGGCTTTATAAAGTTCTACCAACTCACCGAGAAACACGTTGAATGACCAGCCATCATGAACCACGTGATGTTCGATTTGGATCAACAGATGTTCTTGGTCGCTTAACTTCAACAAAACCCACCTAACTAAAGGTAGTTGATTCAGGTCGAACGGCTTTTGTACTTCTGCCTCAACTAGGCGATTCGCTTCTGCTTCACGCTCAGACTCAGGAAATGTCTGGAGGTCTACTACTCTTAGCCTGATTAGTTGGGCTGGGTGGATCAGCTGAAATAACCGTCCATCTACTGCCGGAAAAGTTGTGCGGAAGATTTCATGACGCAGCACAATCTCGTTAAGGCACTGTTGTAATACTGCCACATTGAGCTGACCACGAAATCGCAGAGTTGCCTGGAATTGGTAGGCACTACTTTCTGAAGCCAATTGCTGGATGAAGTACACTCGCTCTTGGGCAAAGGAGACTGGCAAGAGTCCTTCATGGGTAATTCGTTCTATGGCAGGACGTTGCCACTGTTGCTCTTTGTCATCCTCTGCGATAAGTTGAGCTAAACTTTCTATGGTGGGGTAAGCAAATATCTGGTCAAAGGATAACTCGACGCGGAAAACTTCGCCCACCCGAGAAAGCATCTGAGTGACAATGAGGGAATGACCACCCAGATGGAAAAAATTATCATTGATTCCAATTTGCTCAAGTCCCAGCAACTCAGTCCAAATGACCGCTAACTTCTCCTCAATTGAGTTACCAGGTGCGACAAAGGTTGCTTCGATTTCGGGGCGTGAGCGATCGCAGGCTGGAAGATTTTGACGATCGACTTTACCATTGGGGGTTAGGGGCAAGGAGTCTAGAATTACAAAGACTGCTGGCACCATGTAGTTAGGCAGTTTTTCTTGAAGGAAGCGTCTTAAGGTAGTGGCACTCACATCAAGTTTGTGGTTAGGGACAATATAGGCGACAAGGCGTTTATCACCAGGGATGTCTTCACGGGCGATCGCCACGGCTTGCTGTACATCCGGGTGTTGATTCAAAAGCGCCTCAATTTCTCCTAATTCAATGCGGAAGCCTCGAATCTTCACCTGATTATCGACTCGCCCCAAAAATTCAATATTGCCATCTGGTAAAAAGCGGGCTAAATCACCAGTTTTGTAGAATCTACTCCCTTCTACCTCATCAAAAGGATTGGAGATGAATTTTTCCTCCGTTAAGTCTGGGCGGTTTAGATAGCCTCGTGCCAAACCGTCGCCGCCAATATATAATTCACCAGGATTACCAATAGGAACGGGTTGAAGTTCAGAATCGAGTATATAAATTTGTGTATTGGAGATCGGGCGACCAATCGGCACGTTTATAGCCCCTTCGGGAATATCCTGCACTAGATACCAACAAGCAATTGTTGTACTCTCAGTCGGCCCATAAGCATTTACTAATCGCTGTGGCGACCCATTCCTAAGAACTGTTTTAACAAACTTGGGATCAAGAGCCTCGCCTCCAATTATTAAGTGATGCAGGTCTTTAAATGCTTGAGGGACAATGCTGGCTAACTGATTAAATAAGGCTGTGGTCAACAATAATACGCTAATCCCTTGTTCGCGGATATACGCTGCGAAATGCTGGGGTGAAAGCACAACATTCTGAGGAATGACCACCAGCCTAGCCCCGTGCAAAAGAGAACCCCATATCTCGAAAGTGGCTGCATCAAAGGAAGCATTTGAGGCTTGGGCAATGCGTAGTTGAACGCCTTTGGCATCGCTAGCTGTAAACTGCACGTAATTGGTATTGCATACTAGCCGATTGACAGCCCGATGGGGTACAGCGACTCCCTTTGGTGTGCCTGTAGAGCCGGATGTATAGATAACATAAGCCAGGTTTTCAGCCGTCACGTCGCTAGTAGAATTCTCTTGGCTCTGGCGATTGATGGATTTCCAGTCAGTATCTAGACAAACTCTCTTCACACCGCTTCCAGTAAACCCTTCAACGAATTTTTGCTGGGTCAACAGCACCTGCACTTGTGAATCTGACAGCATGAAGGTCAGACGCTCTTCGGGATAGGTTGGGTCTAGCGGTACATAGGCTCCACCTGCTTTGAGGATGCCCAAGAATCCTACGATCATCTCTAGGGAGCGATCAACACAGATGCCTACGAGCACATCGGGTTTCACGCCCAGTTTTTGCAAGTAACGTGCTAACTGATTCGCCCGTGCATTTAACTGACTGTAGGTGAGTTGTTTGTTTTCAAATACTACTGCTATTGCATCCGGCGTGAGTTCCACTTGGACTTCAAACAGTTGGTGGATACATTTATCCCGGGGATAATCAACAAGAGTGTTATTCCACTCCACTAATAGCTGATGGCGCTCAGCTTCAGTTAAAACCGATAAGTTGTTCATTACACGTAAATGCTGAAACATAAATAAGGAATCCTTCTTAATGACTACTGATGTAGGCTTATCTCTAAAACCTAAAAGACTTTCTTTTCCTACCCTTGTGATTCAGGGCAACATAGGCAATCGCTCTTGTGACTCTTAATCCCAATTAAATTGAGAGTTTAGTTTTTTGTCTCCAGTTAAGATAGCTCTTTCCTAAGAATAAGAGTATTCAACTTCCACAGGATAATGGTCAGATGGATCGTTGTAATTTCCTCCCGTGTCCGGTAGTTTTTTTTTCATATATTCCCAGTACATTGGATTTTGAGTCTTTAGATGAACTACAGCCATTTGAGGATTATTTGTAGGCTGTAAGTAGTCGCTCAAATATACTACGTAGTCCAATGTATTGTCATAATTGGGCCGATAATGCATATACTCTGCCAAACATTGGGCGTAGAGGTTACTGACGGCAGAGAAAGAACCCTGACCAGGCACTAAAGTGTAATTATATTGTCCTCCCAGTCGGTTCATTATAAATTTTCCAGTAACATCATCAGTATAAGGAACGTTTAAGTCACCTCCCACAATTACAGGTTCGTTGCTCGGAATGTTTAACGAATTAACCAACCCTTTTATTTCTTGTAACTGCTTCTCTCTAATATCTGTATATGTTTTCTTTCCGTCATCCGCTTGCATGTGCGTGCCAACAATATGATAGGTATACCCCTCTTTGTCTATCTTGACATAAGCCGCACCTTTGTTCGAGAAATAATCGGGGCTGCCAAAAGCACTATTGTTATATACAAGTTGAATTTTTTGAGTGATGGGGTATTTGCTCATAATTACTACCCCCCCATTAATGACGACCACGGAGTTAGAACATTTTCCCTTATATTCATCCCATTGGGAACCAGAACACTCTTTACCTAAACGGTAAGTGTAGTAACGATAGAGTGGTCTTAAGGCATAGATAATGTTATCGCTATAACTACTGAACATTTCAGTGAATATAATTACATCAGCTTGTTCGGTTGCTGGTACGTTTAGCAAAGCTGGAGCGATGTTCCTAGAACGTTCTTCCTGATCGTAATCACCTAGTCCCTCTAACAATAACATGACATTGTAAGTTAGCACCTTGAGTTTTGGTCTTGACATTTCAGTTTTTCTCCTTGCTTTCAATTCTTTCTTTCAAGTTTCACATATATAGCAGTCCTAAATGAGACAGGACTTACGCAGCTACACCATCTATAGCGGTTATGGTCTAATACACCCTACAGATAGAGGCTTTGCGTAAGTCCTAACTTTTACCAAAGCATCGCTCGTTTTTGCAACATAACCCTTTATTAAGGAGTAATGGTATCAGTAGCAACTACATTCCATTTCCACCCAAAGTAAACAAGAGTATACGTTTTTCCATGCTCCCAGTAAACTTTATCAACTAATACCATTTTTCTAAAGATCCGATAGAGATCGAGGAGGACAAGACATTGTAATTTATCCACTTTCCCTGTTTTCTAAAGTCTGTCATAACTTTAAAAAAATGGTATAACGTAGTGCCTTGAGAGCCGCAGGACTGGTTAGGGCATACCCAATTCCATGTCTTGTAGTTACCTAACTCAGCCCATGGGGGTACATCAGAACGCTCATAAACACCAATCCAATCCCACTCCTTATTAGGATCTCGACCGGATGGTGTTGTGTATTGAACGGCAAAGCCCCGATCCGTAGTGGATGCCTTTATCGAATAGCCTGAAGCAGTCTTTGCAGCAACTTGAGCTTGAGGAGTTTCTGTGGACAGCGCTGCTGTGTCTGGACCTGATGGTCGCTCTCCTGTTTGAGTCATAATTGATCTCCTTTTAAAGGTTGTAAATAGGACAGGACTCACGCACTCCGACCAAAGAAACCGGGTTTTTTGCTGAATCAGCGGGCTGTAACGAGGTAATTTCGTGAAAAAACCCGGTTTCTGAACCCCCATGCGTAAGCCCTATATGAATTATTCCGTTCTTTAGCTCAACGAGAAATAGATAAAGTTGGTATGTTTGTGTATAGTTATATTGCTGTGAGCCACAAATTACACAATTAATTGCTTTTGTCAATATACTAAATTGGTCAATTAATTTTCCAACTAGAAGCTCAGGTTGGTTCCCAGAGGCACGATGACGAATTACAGATACTCGCGTCAGCAGGCGTTTAACCTCTGTTGGGGCGATCGCTCTCAACTCCCTTTCTCCAGAATCTATTCGACTGCTGCTAAATCGATTCCCTCCGTCCCAACTACGACCTGATACTGTTGGCGAAGTCAAAATTGGAGAGTTAACCCCTAGGGCGACACCTTAGCATTGGCATAATCCACACGATAGTCAGGAGAGTCAGGGATATGTCACTGCGACCTCAACCCATCGGTTTTGTGTAGTTAAAATTATTTAGAAGCTTTTCCAGCAATTCTTGCTTCTTCCAGCCAACCATCAACCAGCGCTTGATGGGTTTTCACCCACTCTTCGGCATGACGACGGATATCTTTTGAGCGATTTTGACCCTCATAAGCGAGTTTTTCTTGGGTGATAATATCCTCAAAAGGAACCTGAATCCGTTCAAACCAACGTTTGGCGGTTGGGTTAGCCGACAAAAATTGCCGGGAGGCAACAAAACGCGCTTTATCTACAGCAAACCCTAAATTTTTTCCGCCTGTCGTAGTATCCTTTTGTGTCATCCCTTTTCCCATTTCTCCTGGTAAAGAGGTAAAGGGAATTTCTAACCGAATCACATCTTTATCTGGATGTAAGACTGAATTCACCCAATCAGAATTTCGACTGAAATAAAGTACGGGTTTTCCTTGCTTATAACGAGCAACGATATCGGCTAGGAGAACTTCCCATTGTCCTTTATCGTGATTAACGGTATCCTCTAATCCGTAAATCTTCAAGTGATGATCGATAATCTGTTCGCAGGCAAAGCCTGGATCGCAACCCGCTAGATTTGCCTTACCATCTCCATCTGAGTCAAACTGTCTGGCAAGCTTTGGGTCTTTAAGCTGCACGAGGTTCGTAATCTTATATTGCTCGGCAGTCTTTCTATCAATCAAATAACTTTGAAGAATATCACTAGAAGTATATAGCCCAATACGCTCCAGGTTCTTTTCTCCACCAACTTTTTCAAAAAAGTTGGCGTGGAACTTTTCTAAAGTGGGAGCAACATCTATTTCGCCATTACCAAGACCAAGAAACAGGACAGTTGTATTCAATACTTTTAGTTCTTCGACTTCATAACCGAGCTTTTCTAACCCAAAACGAGTGATTTCTGAAATAAATTGTGACATTACTGAGTCACCAGAAGCAGGGCTTACTTTCACCCCCTTACCCGGTAACTCTAATTCTGTTGTTCGACTGCTACTTGGAGATTTTGTAACTATTTCAGGAGTTGAGTGGCAGGCAATTAAACTTAGAAGCAAGGCTACTGCTATAGCAATAGCGAAGGTGTGTTTTATTCTGTCTTGTTTCATTATCATTCTGTCTTCTTGCACTAGAGAGATAAATGTTTCTCATCATGTTTGTTGAGATCGATCGCGCCTTTTAAATCTTAATCTAGAAACGAGAAAACCGATCGCCCCTCGTTCCAGCCAAGAAGCTTTGCTGCTGACTTTCCCCACAGCCTGAGTAATCCGATCGAGCATAATCGCCAGCAAGACAATGCACAACCCTCCCACAGCAGCCAGTCCCACATCCAGACGACCAACGCCCTGCAACACCATCAATCCTAGTCCAGGCACGGCAATCATTGATGTTACCACCGACATTCCCAATGCAAACAGGATAGTTTGGTTTAACCCCGTCAGAATGGTTGGCATAGCTAGGGGAATTTGCGCTTCCCACAGGACTTGCCAAGGAGTTGACCCAAAAGCGATCGCCGCTTCCACCACCTCTTCAGAGACTTGCCGGATACCAAGGTTGGTGAGGCGAATCAGAGGCGGAAGTGCAAAGATGATGGTTGCGATCGCCCCAGGAACTTTACCAATGCCAAATAGCATGACAACAGGAACCAGATAGACGAAGATGGGGATGGTTTGCATGACATCAAGGAGAGGTCGGACAAATCCCACTAGGCGATCGCTCCTAGCACAGGCTATACCGAGAGGAATACCGATCGCCACGCAAAATGCTACCGCAGTCACCACCAAGGAAAGTGTCACCATTGCCTCCTTCCATGCCCCAAGAAAACCAATTAACGTCAAGGCCCAGATGCTATAAATCGCAATTTTTCTCCCTGCGAGTTGCCATGCCATCAACCCGATAATCATCAGGAAAATTAGGGGAGGAATCGATTGGAACATCGCCTCTATAGAGTCAAGCGCGAATTTAATCGGGATGCGAATCGCTTGAAAGAACGGACGAAAGTTGTCAACTAGAAAATTAACCCCAGCATTAATCCAATTATCCAGAGGTATAGTATAAAGCTCAAAGGGGTTTAGGATAACATCCAGCCCAGATTGGCTATTGGCAATTAGATCGGTGCGTAGAGTTAAGGAATTTAACACAATAGAGAACATCCTGATACAGATGGCAAAAATATCGAGGAATTAACTTAACTTACAAGACAAGGCAGAAGGCAGAGGGCAGGAGGCAGAAGGAAAGAAGTATTGTAAAACTTTAGTTCTGAGTCATTGCCTAGTTTAAAAAAAGATACTGGTACGAGCGGAAAGTGCCACGAGATACAAAGGAGCAACTCACGTGGGCTGGTTTCCCTACTTGAGTGAAGTGGCGTCGTCCTTGCTTGAATCCCACTTTTTTAAACGTGGGTTCCTCCTGCCTCCTGCCTTCTACCCCCTGCCTCCTGCCTCCTGCCTCCTGCCTCTTATCAAATGCTCCTAATACTAGCAAGAACATCATCCGCTTCAACCACACCTTGGAATTTTTCTTCATCATCAACCACAGCAACCGTCCGTCCTTGTTGGTAGAGGTGAAAAATATTTTCGAGACTGGTTGAAGCATTCGCTTTAGGAAAGTTTTGCAGCATCACAGAAGTAAGGTCTTCATTTCCTTGTTGGATTGCTTCAGAAAGAAATTTTTGCTTAACCATCCCAACCAGTTTACCACCGCGATCGACAACGTACATTTCTTTAAGGTTATGGTGTAACATTTTGTCCAGTGCCACTCTAGGGGAGTTTTCACCGAGAATCAAGGTAATGGTTTGACGAGCAATTGACCCGGCTTTGAGGACTTGGGCGCGGTTGACATCCCTCGTAAAGGCGCGGATGTAGTCGGAAGCGGGTTGGGCAATGAGTTCAGAGGGGGTACTGACTTGAACGATACAGCCATCTTGCATTACGGCAATGCGATCGCCAATTTTCAGCGCCTCATGAATATCGTGGCTGATAAATATAATAGTTTTGTGCAGTTCTTTTTGGAGGCGCAGCAATTCATCCTGCATTTCCCGGCGAATCAGTGGATCGAGGGCGCTGAATGGCTCATCCATGAGTAAAATCTCCGCATCTGTCGCCAAAGCACGGGCTAAACCCACCCGTTGCTGCATCCCACCACTCAGCGAGTCGGGCAAATAATCTGCCCATTGCGCTAAGCCCACCAATTCTAAGGTTTCCAGAGCTTTTTGGCGGCGAGAAGCTTTGTCCACTCCGCGCACCAAAAGACCATACTCTACATTCTCAGCAACAGTTTTGTGGGGAAACAACCCAAATCGCTGAAAAACCATCGACACTTTCGTCAGACGAATCTCCCGCATCCGTTTCTCGTTGACATGGGCAACATCTTCACCATCAATGTAAATATGTCCGCTGGTGGGATTAATCAGGCGGTTGATGCAGCGAACTAAGGTAGATTTTCCCGAACCGGATAACCCCATCACTACGAACAATTCTCCTGGATTAACCGTGAGAGATACATCGGCAATGCCCAGCACGTGAAGAGTTGCTTGCAAGATATCATCTTTAGACTTGCCGTCTCGAAACAGTTTGAGAGCAACTTGAGGTTTTTCTCCATAAATTTTGATGAGATGCTCAATGCAAATTTTGGGTTTTGAATTTGTCATTTCCTGGAGTCACAAGTAATGGCCGACTGTTAATATCCTGATTGAAGCAACGCTCCAGAGAGCAAATCTGTTAGTTTGAGTGTAACAGCCCACTGGTTTAAGTAAGCGAGATCGAGTCGTTCCCCTTGCACCTTCAAAACTCCCAACACATCCGTCCACTGCTTCTGGGAACCGCCAGGAATTAGTTTGTACCAACTGAGTTTTTGCAGGACGATATCTTCGGGCGAATAAATGTAGATTCCCTCCTCTGTTAAACCGCTAACAGGGTAAAGTTGGCGACGACTCATCACCGAAGCTGAAAAAGGGTCATCGCTGCTCATTACAAAAATGTCTGCTTTCTCCATAGAAGGCAAATAGATGACATTGAACGATGATTCGCGGGGTGCTGTTCTTGACTTGGCAATTGCTTCAGTCACAGCCGACTCGCTGATGTAAAACTCGTTTGACATGGCATCAATTAACCTCTGTGCTGTTCGCGATTCCAGGTCAATCACTAAGTCCAAATCTTGCGTAGATCTGTTTTCTCCCAACAGCGAACTCGCCACCGAACCTCCCACCACATAGGGAATACTCAGCGGTAGCAAGATGCTGGCTATTTTTTGTGCTAATTCAATCGGATCTGCAATCACGAGTTCACCCCAATCTTTACTGTCTGATAAAACTTCTATCCACTCAGCACCCAAGCACCTTTTAATAAATTCTTGCCGAACTTTTGCCTCAGTAGCATTGGGATACTGGTTCTTTATTCCAGATATTGCCAACCTCCGCACCGCTTGATTGAAAGCGCAAGTCCGTTGTACTTTTTGTTGGGGCGTTAACTGTCGCAATAGCTGAAACATCAGCACATCCGCCTCAAGGCTGGTATCAATAGATTGTGGCTTGTATCCTGACTTGACTGTGACTGTTGGTATTGGCGGCACGGTTCAAGGAGAGTGAAACTGCATAGATTTCACAATTATATTATAGGTGACGACAAAGAGTGTACTCCGTTTGCCAAAATTCCTAAGATTTTATTGACATCTTTCAGATAATACTCTGTTGCGTCAACTCTGAGTTGCTTTTCTTCTAATTGTAAAAACCTCCAAATATTTCCTGAAGTAACTGCTCCTAAAATTACTGGTATTTGATTCCCCTCCCGTTCGTTAAAAACTTGAGCAGCTAACATTTCTGAAGTGCACTGACCTAACCCTCCTACAATATTTTCCTTTTTAGCCTCTACCAAAATAATGACCGGAGATTTAACAAATAACTGTTCTGTAGAATTACTGATTATATAGTCGCAGGTTCCGTTTAATCCCCGTTCAGAATCCACATTAAAATCCACTCCCGAAAATAAGCTGATTTTTGATGAAACCTGTTTTCTGAAATCCAGCAAAATCGGCGCAATAATCATTTCCGATCGTGCTTTTTCTGTGTTAATTTTTAATGCAAGTTGTGCATAATCTGCTAAAAACTCAGTGAGTGAAATACTAGGTTCTAAATCAGGAACATTGGCAAAAAGATCCAAATTTTCTGAAATAGTCAAGTCAAAATTCTTCTGCACTTTTTCTAAAGTAAAATCACTGTAAGCCATTTGATTTTTCTCCCTTTTCTAGGTGTAATGGTAGCGCTTGTCTGACATCCCCAACGTTTGAAGGAGTAGTCTTTTTTGGGAAACCTCTTCATGTCAAGCAAGAAGAGAGAAGATTTTAGCAATGTCTTTACAATGTAGCATCCTTACTAACCAATTGAGAGGCTCCCCGCTCGCCTTCGGCGAAGGTGAGCGGTACCGCGACTTGCCCGCTCAGCTTCGCTTTATGAAAGGGAGCTTCCGGGTTCGGGGAAACCGACCCCGCTAATGCGCTAATTACGTTCCCAATCAATCAAAAAGGTTGCTAAGAATTTCTTGGGCTTGTTCGGGGGCTTGTTCGGGGTTCACAGCAGTTGACATTTTACCTAGATTTACCTAGGTTTTAGTTACTAAATTCTCGGTAAATTGACGAACAGACTAATTAGCGTTGGTGATTTCGATCGAAAGAGAAGGTGTAACCTTTGAAAAAGACCTCGCCAGCGACGTTTCGGAAATAAAATAAACTCATTGAAAAACTTGCACATCCTGCGCGAAGCGATTAATATACTAGGATGCAACAACGTTGAGAGGTCGGATCAATGGCTACCTTAACTTATTGTAAAGGCTTGCCCACGCCAGCAGATGAACTCAACGAACTTGGATTTACAGATTTCGAGATGTTCTTGGAAGCTTACGCCCCAATTTTTAGGGCTGCAAGTATTGAAACAGTCAACCACTTACTTTTAAATACAGAATTCAAGAAGTCCGACTGGAACACACACTTACTGCAAACCTACGGCATTAATAAGCGCCATGCAAATGGCGTAATCAGTGCTGCCAAGGGTCGTGTAGACGGCGCTAAAGAACACAGAATTTTACACATAAAGACTCTTGAAGGAAAGATTAAATCCATTAGTGCATGGATCAAGAAAGCGGAACGTAAGTTGGTATTAGCTCGTAAATTTTATGCCAAGAAAAAATGGCAGAATTCAAAGACAGGTTGTAATTTTCCCATAGCTTGCTCGCTCCAATACAAATCTACCAATTGGCAGAGTTTACGCTTTCAAATACACCATAAAAAGCGTAGACTGACCCTGTTAACGAATAGGCTCGAACACTTAAGAGTCAAGGCAATCAAAGTCTTCGTCCCTCACAGTGATATTTTTGTCGTCGGCTCTAAAGACGAGTCTTTTGGCAATCAAGTCTCCCAGTGGAATGGGAATAAAATAACCTTTAGAGTTCCCAAATGCTTAGAGTCACGATTCGGGAAAGCTGTATCTTCCGAGGTGGGTGATTTCAATCGCAACATAAATAGACTACCAGAATGCGGGGCTAAGACCTGGCATTTCTACCGTAAAAACGGAAAGTGGGTTATTGCCGTGCAATTTACTCCCAAGCCTGTGAATCAAGTTTCTAGAAATAGGATGTACGGTTGCATTGGTATCGATATGAATCCTGGTTCTATTGGGTGGGTGTATGTCGATACTGAAGGAAATCTCAAAGCCAAAGGGCAGATTCCATTGCAGATGGGCTTACCTAACGGCAAGCAACAGGCTCAGATTGTTGATGCTTGCCTGCAACTAGCAATGAAAGCTGCGGAATTGAAATGTCCCGTAGTCTGCGAAGAACTTGATTTCTCGGCAAAAAAGCAATCTCTAGGGGAGAAAGGTAGAAAGTATGCCCGAATGTTGTCGGGCTGGGCATACAGTGAGTTCTACAAACAACTTAGTTCTATTTTGTCGAATCGTGGAATTGAGTTGATTGCAGTTAACCCGGCTTATTCAAGTATTATCGGCTTGGTGAAATACCTGAGAATGTATGGCTTAGCCAGCGATGAATCGGCCGCACTGGTAATTGCTCGCAGGGCTATGAAATTAAGTGAAAAAATACCTCGCTCCTTAACCGCCTATTCCGAGATGAACCCGGAAAAGCACGTATGGAGCGAGTGGAACCAACTGAATAGAAAAATCAAACGTTCCGCTGTAATATCACGTCGTTGTGATTATTATAGCGTTTCTAACTGGAGTTTCTTGGTCAACCTCGATGCCGAGGAAGCGTAAGCGCTAAGAAAGAACGTTTAAAGCTTATACCGCAGAGCTTACCCAGGTTTACCTAGGTTTTTATAAGCGGTTTGAGTCAGGAAAATAATATTCTGACTCAACAATTGCCTGATAAATTTCAGACAGGGCTTGAATCGCATCTGCCCAAACTAAATCGTTTACAGTAGCAAACTTTTCACTATTCTCAATGGCTTGATATTCTGGCTGATTTTGTAGAGTCGTACAGTTTCTTCACTACCAGAGATGATTGATTTAATTTGTTCAATGTCCATTAGAAATCCTCAACAATAAATCAATACTCAACAGCGAAGCATTACCTACTCAATAGCGTTTTCAGATGCCATTTTTCATCAATGGGGTTGTCGCAAGCAATCATTAACTTTGCCTGCTTTTCGGCTTCTGAGCGACTATTTCCAGGGAAATCTGATTCAGCGACTAACTCAAGTTCTGGTAAAACCCAAGCTTGTAGATGAAACACATTTACCGGTGAAGTGTCAAACTATCTAGAATTTTCTACTATGATTTTCTAATTTTCCCCGTAGAAGATACTTTTAGTGCTCATTTGCGTTCACGTTTTTGATTTACCCAAACTACTCGACTTGAATGCCACTCGGATGAGCTTCTTCTTAATACTCATCAGATTGTTTGTCAGCTTAATCATTTTTGAAATGGTCATATATACTGGCAGCAACACCAGCAGCAGTACCTATTAACAAAACTTGGACTGCCAACATTTTCGTATTAATGTGTTTTTCCCTCTTTTTCCGATAACCGGATTCCGGCAGACCCACGCATCCGTACTGTGAGGGATGCGTGGGCTTTCCTCAGAACTACAAATCGCCTTGCCTAATCAGTTGATCGGCTTCCATTCTCTGCCTCCCAGACTGGAGATGATACAGGCGATGAACTGATGCACTCGAACAAACCACCAAGTTTTCGGGTGAGTTATTGGTTTTGTCCCCGTCTAGATGATGGACAACCTCACCGGGTCTGAGTTTGCGACCGATAGATTGTTCAGCGATAATTCGGTGTAAGTAAACAATTTTGTAACTCATGGGTTTTCTAGATAAATTGGGAAAATTGCTTGAGATGTGTCCAAAGTTTTGAGTAGTGTAGAATCATAAATTTCCTGAAACCAGGCTTTATCAGATTCAAAAACTGCTGCCAGGGCGGGGATTAACCACCGCCACTCTTCATACGGAATGTCAGCGCAATCATTTTCTATTCGGCTGAATTCACATAAATTTCCATTTTTTCCTGTGCGATGGGTCAATCTACGAGCCAGTTCTATTTGACTCAGAGATTGATACAAACGGGCATTTTTGATTAATGTGCCCAAAGTAATTTCGCAGTTCACGAAGCTTGAATTGATTGCTAAGATTTAGTCCTGGCTCGTTGACGTTGCTGACTCGTTATTATTCAAAGCCCAGTTTACTGCTTCGTTGAAAGCTTCATCAGTCGGCTCAGCTAAGAAACCGATAGAACAAAGCCATTTTAGTTGTATGTCTCTGCCACCGCGACAGATTTGCGTGTTTCTCGTACTATGACAAATGTGTTGCCCGTTTCCCATCAAGTTTTGGTAGTAGACTGTCAACTCTGCTGGAGATAAAGGTAATGGTTTTTCTCCACTAAACGGACAAGTTTTGCATGGTTGTTCTCGAACTGGGTAGGTTCTCATGTCAGTTGGATCGCGTTTCATTTTAGATAGTTCCTAGTTTACGAAAGTCGGGAATTGGTCGTTGGTCGAGACATTGATAAAGATGCAGGCAGAATTCGTGAACATTTACCCATTCCGATCGAGCAGGCAGAATCTGAAGTGCTAAAGCCTCTGCACCCAAGAAAATCTCTTTGACTTTGACCAAATCTATCCAAGTTGGAACTGATTTTTTACGAGACAGGGAGACATGAACCCACGAATAACCGTCTTTTTCAATCGAACAAGAAATTATTACAATCAAACCGTCACGACTTTTATAAGCTCCGCCATCCTCACCGAGCGCCTGAACTGACCAATTACATGGCAATTCTTCAGCAGTCGGGGGATTCCATTCAACAGTTTTAGTTTTCATGAAGATGCCGGCAGCGACCCGGCGACAGCGCGTATTAGTATCCTAGTAAATCAAACGGATCGCGAGAATCTGTAGCTGGTTCTGGAGGATTGACTAAATCGCATTCAGATTCAATAATTGCCCGATAAACTTCACTCAGTGCCTGAATAGCATCCGCCAAACCTAATTCATTTTGCGTAACAAATTTCTCACTGCTTGCTATTTCATGATACTCTGGCTGGTTCAGTAAAAGTCGCAGTGTTTCTTCAGCACCCGCAATTATTGACTTGATTTGTTCGACTGTGATTGTCATGACTCTTACTCCTTAACTGATTAAACTCACTCAAAACCTCAACGCGAAGCATTATTAGCTAAAAAGAGTTTTCAAGTAATAATTTTCATCAATTTTGTTCTCACAGACAACCATTGACTTAGCTGCTTGTTCGGCTAGCGATCGATTCCAACCTTTGAGTTCAGACTTAGCTACTAATTCAAGCTCTGGCATAACGATTGCTTCTAGGTAAAATACATTGCCTGGTGAATCATCGTAGTAGCAAGAGCTTTCTATCGTAAATTTCCAATTTGACCAGTAAAATGTACTTTTCATTGCTAGCTATTAATCGCGGTACAGTTCAACCTCAATAATGGAACAATGAGGATTTTCAGAAGCCCGGTTCTCCTCAGCTAAGCGTAATTCAGCAGCCGATCGAGTATCGAAGAAATGAGCGTTTTCAAAGTCTTCAGTCCATTTTCCTAGAGTTTCAAGCAACCAATAAACGATGCCATATTCAGTAGCATGGCCAACCCAATAACTCGCCTTAAGAATCGCAAACTTGATTTCAGACTTAGGCTTAGACATAATTTAAGACCGGGAGCGACCCGGCCATCACGCTATTCACTACACAATTGATAGGCAAATACCAAGCACAGGATAAAATTGCTTTCCAATCCGTAGCCTTCCCAACGACTATTTCTTACTCCAACAATGTGACGGCATCGCTTAAGCCATTCAACACCGCCTCGTTTGGTAATTTCTTCAAATAGTCGCGGATGCTGTTGTAATTTGCACACAATGATTTCCGTCATAATCTCGATCGATTCCTGCATATCACGACTTTTGTATTTTTGATATGCAGATTCAGCATCACGAAAATTCACGCCTCTGAATGTTACCGGATAGCGATTTTTGATTTTGTTCTTTCGGAAAGCCAGCTCTGTGGGATTGGTCAAAGCTGCACCAATCCCAATATCAGAGCCAGACCAAATATTAATGCCTTCCATCTACTTATCAGCTCCAACTAAATAGACTGAGCGATTTGATAGGCTTGTTGATAGAGTGGATCATTACTCTTTGGCTGCTGACCTTCTTTTTGATCGCTGACAGCTAAAGCTACCTTGATTTTCTGACTTTCAGTTTGTGAAGGTAGTGTTTGATTTTCATGGTAGTAATTGGCAGAAGTCTGGAAAAAGGTAGGGAGATCGGCTTCATATTTCAGAAATCGAACTAATTGTTCTAAGGAATGAAAATTTAATAACATCAGCGATGTATAATAAATAAATGAGTGAATATGAATAGGTTTAGGTTTCGGTAGA
>NZ_JAUBRI010000040.1:0-68375 GCF_036701795.1 Microcoleus sp. N9_A1 | reverse complement strand
AAGGACCCGTGGTTGATTCTGACAGACCTCAAACCGGAGGAAGCAAACGTTCTCTGGTATGGACTACGTTCTTGTACCGAATGTGTTTACCGCGATCTCAAATCTGATGGTTGGCAATGGCAGAATACCCGTTTACTCGATCCACAACGAGCCGAACGAATGTGGTTAGTGCTGGCTGTTGCCACTTTATGGATGGTGATACTTGGTGGTGCTGCCGAACATCCATCGCCTACCTCCAATCTTGAACAACTTCCCCCTGGACATATTGCCAACAGTCAGCCCATGACCATGAAAAAACAGCGTCGGCTTTCTTGCTTTGTCCTTGGTTTGCTGACCCTGATGGCTGATTTACTCAAGAATCGAACGATTCATCTTGAGCGTTGGAGCTCTTTCCCTGATACCCCTGTAGATGAATTTTATGCCTGTAATTCCTCCTAATTGTAAAAAACCTACACCTGTCAGGGGAGAGAGGGCGGGTTTTGCACTCATAAAATCGCTTTTATCATAGATTCTTCGCTGAACCCGCCCCTACGATATACTAGGTTTTTTGGGCTGACCTACTTAGTCATTAGTGAGTTGCTACCAATGCCCAATGCCCAATGCCCAATGCCCAATGCCCAATGCCCACTGACAACTGACTAATTTTTAGATGCTGCGGACAAATTTATCGAGCCTTTCTACGGCTTTTTTAATTGTGCCTAAATCGGTGGCGTAAGACAAGCGAATGTGGTCGTCTGCACCAAAAGCAATCCCCGGAATAACGGCTACTTGCTGCTGTTCTAAGAAAGCGTCACAAAATTCCAAAGAATTCATTCCAGTCTTGCTGATGTTGACAAACATATAGAAAGCACCGTCTGGTTTAATACAGCTAATTCCAGGGATAGCATCGAGTAATTCAAATATTACCTGACGCCTTTCGGCAAAAGCTAGTCGCATTTTTTCGACAGACTCTTGGCTGCTTTCCAAAGCTGCGATCGCGCCGTACTGTGCAAAAGTACACACATTTGATGTACTGTGACCTTGAATGGTGCTGGTGGCTTTGATTAATTCGATCGGCCCAGCCAAATAACCGACTCGCCAGCCTGTCATCGAGTAAGCTTTAGCAAAACCGCTGCTGATCAGGGTGCGATCAAAGATTTCTTTGCCCAGGGAACCGATGCTGACGTGTTGGGCGCCGTCATATATAATTTTTTCGTAAATTTCGTCAGAAACGACTAAAATATCTCGATCGACTATCACCTCGGCCAATGCTTTGATTTCCGCCGGAGTATACACCATTCCCGTAGGGTTAGAAGGCGAATTCAGTACAAATAACTTGGTTTTGGGAGTAATCGCTCCACTCAGTTGTTCCGGTGTAATTTTATACCCTGTAGAAGCATCAGTCCGTACAATTACTGGCTTGCCGCTAGCGAGTTTAACCATTTCAGGGTAGCTTAGCCAGTAGGGAGCCGGAATAATTACTTCCTCTCCCGGCTCGATCAGAGCCATCATCAGATTGTAGAGGGAATGTTTGCCGCCGTTGGTGACAATGATATTTTCTGGTTGATAGTTGAGATTGTTGTCATCGCGGAGTTTGCGGGCGATCGCAGCTTTTAACTGCGGTTCCCCAGCCACAGGGCCATACTTAGTCTTCCCCGCGTCTAAAGCTTGTTTTGCCGCTGCTTTAATGTGTTCGGGCGTATCAAAGTCGGGTTCTCCCGTACTCAAACTACAGACATCAATCCCTTCGGCCTTCATGGCTTTTGCCTTAGCTGCGATCGCCAAGGTTATAGAAGGAGAAACCTCACCCACTCGTGCTGCCAACTTAATCATTGGATTTTAGATATTAGATTTTTGACTTTAGATCATAGGGCGACAAATCGTGATATTCAACCCTGTTGTTAGGGAATTATGACATTTGTTTACATAGTACGTAAAGGATTAAGCAATTAAAGAATAAAAATTAAAGAAGTTCTTAGTTTTAATTTTTATTTTTAAATTTTAAATTTTTCACGTTATTATTATACCATTTTTGATGCCTCGTTACCCTCAACCCCGATCTGCAAGCTTATGGATATCAAATCTCTGATTCGCGACATTCCTGATTTCCCCAAACCGGGAATTATGTTTCGAGACATTACAACTTTGCTGCGCGACCCGCAAGGGCTGAGCTACACCATTGACAGCTTAGCCGAAAAATGCTCTGCAATGTCTGTTGACTATGTGGTGGGCATGGAATCGCGGGGCTTCATCTTTGGCGCGCCTTTGGCTTATAAAATGGGAATAGGCTTTATTCCTGTCCGCAAGCCGGGGAAACTGCCAGGTGCGGTTCATTTTGCTGAGTACGAGTTGGAGTACGGTGTCGATCGACTGGAGATGCACCGAGACGCGATGACATCCGGCAGCCGGGTGCTGATTGTGGACGATTTAATCGCCACTGGCGGAACAGCGGCGGCGACGGCTAAGCTGTTGGAGCAAGCTGGCTGCGAGCTTGTCGGTTTTGCTTTTATCATCGAATTGCAGGCTTTGGGCGGCAGGCAGAAATTGCCGGATGTGCCGATCGTCACGCTAGTTGAATATTAGTCAGTTAACTGTTAACTGTTGACTGTTGGCTGTTGACAAATAATATCCTTTCCGTTTGCATCGGAATTATTCATCTCTCTCTTCTCTTCCTCTGTGCTCTCTGCGTCCTCTGCGGTTAAATCATTCCGATGCAACTGGAATTAATATCATTCACAAATCTAAAATCTAAAATCTAAAATCTAAAATCGCATGACTTCTATTAAGTTAAATCGAAATTGGCGAGCGTTGAGTTCTCTGTTTGGCAGCGAGACATTTACTTATGTTTTCAAGCGACTGTTGCAGGCGCTGTTAACACTATTTTTGGCATCGATGCTTTGTTTTGCAATTATTGAGCTAGCACCGGGAAATTACTTGGACACTTTGAGCCAAAATCCCAAGATTTCGCCGGAGACACTCAAGCAACTAGAACAGCAGTTCGGCTTAGATAAACCAGCTATTGTGCAGTATGGGCGGTGGCTGCAACAAATTGTGACGCGGGGGAATTTTGGCACGAGTTTTGTGTATCAGCGATCCGTAGCTTCGCTGCTGTGGGAACGGGTACCGGCGACGTTGTTGATGGCGATCGCATCTTTGATTGTAACTTGGGCGATCGCGATTCCTTTGGGAATAGTCGCCGCCGTCAATCAAAACCGCACAGTCGATCGAGTTCTGCAAGTAGTCAGCTACACCGGACAAGGATTTCCCAGCTTTATCACAGCCTTGCTGCTGCTATTTTTTGCTCAAAATACTTCGCCTCTGTTTCCCGTCGGAGGAATGACAAGCATCGACCACGCAGACTTACCTTGGTGGGGCCAAATCCTCGATTACGGCTGGCACTTAATTTTGCCAACAGTCGCCCTCAGCCTTACTGGTTTTGCTGGTTTGCAAAGATTGATGCGCGGACAATTGTTGGACGTGCTGCGTCAAGATTATATCCGAACAGCACGGGCTAAAGGTTTGCCGGACGATCGAGTAATTTACATTCATGCTTTGCGGAATGCTGTTAATCCGTTGATTACGCTATTGGGTTTTGAGTTTGCTAGTTTGTTGAGCGGTGCGTTTATTGCCGAATATTTCTTTAATTGGCCGGGTTTGGGAAAGCTGACTCTGGATGCGGTGAACAATCAAGATTTGTATTTAGTAATGGCAAGTTTGATGATGGGTGCGACGATGTTGATTGTGGGGAATTTGTTGGCAGATTTGCTGCTGAAAGCGGTCGATCCTCGGATTAAGCTGGAAGATTTGAAATAGAAGACTTAATTCAGTAACAGAAGGTACGCAAGGGCGATTTGTAATAGTCAACAGTCAACAGTCAACTGTCAACTGTCTTCCCATTATCCATGCCCCATGCCCCCTGCCCCATTACGCATCTCGGAGTGTTTTATGTCAGAAAAACAACCAAACGAGTTAATGAGTTTTAGCAGTTTTGCCGACTGGTGCAGGAATATTGAGAGTCTTTCAGAATCGACAAGACACACAGTTGAAGTGTTGTTAAAAAAGGCTGGCACTGATGACGCACAAGCAGCGGAGCAGATACTTTCAAGCATGACTGAACTGAATCTCAGCCTCAAGGCAATTACCGATATCAGCTCCCTCGGCTCGCTCACCAATCTGACAACACTGTATCTCGGCCTCAATAACATTACCGATATCAGCTCCCTCGGCTCGCTCACCAATCTGACAGAACTCGATCTCAACAGCAATTACATTAGCGACATCAGCTTCCTCGGCTCGCTCACCAATCTGACAACACTCCATCTCAACAACACTGACATTGCCGACATCAGTTTCCTCGGCTCGCTCACCAATCTGACAACACTGTATCTCAATCGAAATAGAATTACCGATATCAGCTCCCTCGGCTCGCTCACCAATCTGACCGAACTCGATCTCTACGAGAATAGAATTACCGATGTCAGCGCCTTGCGATCGCTCACCAATCTGACAACACTCAATCTCTACGAGAATAGAATTACCGATGTCAGCGCCTTGCGATCGCTCACCAATCTGACAGAACTCAATCTCCACGACAATGAAATTACCGCTATATGCGTGTCAGGCGAAGTCGCACAGAAACGTCTTACTCTCTCGACTAGACCAATTGATGGTCAAAAAGCCACAGAAGCCATCAAAGTTGTCTATGCCGCTATTGGCCTAGAAGAACCCTCCGTGATTATTTGCAGCAGTCCCCGCGACGTTTGTCCCCAAATCTTCAACAGGCTCAAACGCGAGCATTCACAAAACTGCTCAGACGAATACAGCAATAGATTGGGGGAAAATTTAAACCAGATATGGATATCCCCTATGGAAGAATTTGCAATTTCGTGGGTGTGGGAGTATGAGCTCCATAGGATCACGATCGAGTCCGAAGCCGACAGCACACTGAATTCGGCAATGTACAAAGTGGTTGACAGCTATATGCGATCGGAACGAACGATATGGAATGTTTTTTTCAAAGATTTGCTCTACCTTAACTACCCTCAAACCTCCACGACTTTGTTTAAAGAAATCTATTTAACTGAATTGTATATATCTTCAGGCGTCAATCTTTCCCAAAAGGCACAAGAAATACATCACTACCAAAAGCTGCTTTTCGAGCATTGCGGTTGGATATTTCCCTTTGAAAAGATTTGCGCGGTGTGCGATCGCCCCCGCCACCTTCGCTTTGACAGTCAAAACCGCTTGCACGCGGAAGGAGAACCTGCGATCGAGTTTGCCGACGGATGGAATTTTTACTATTATCACGGTGTCAGATTGCCTGAAACATACGGTCAAGTACACCCCGATTTGTGGCAAGCAGAATGGCTGTTATCAGAAGATAATGCCGCACTGAGGCGAGTGTTAATTCAAGGAATTGGTTACGATCGCCTAATTCAAGACTTGTCGGCAAAACAAATAGATAGTTGGCAAGAATATGCACTATTAAAAATAGATAAAGCCGATGTCGAGCCGATTTGTTTGTTAAAAATGACTTGTCCAAGTACGGGATTCATTCACGTTTTGAGAGTGCCGTTTAATCTGACATCTGCTAGGGAGGCAATTCGCTGGGTAAATTGGGATATCGATCCAGACGAATTTTCCGTGCAGACTTGAACGGGACTTATGCAAAGAAACCGTGTTTCTTGGAAAAATCTCAGATTCTGTCCGAAAAATACACAAAGAAACCCGGTTGCTGACGATTTGTTCGTAAGTTCTAAAGGATTTAAGCGATATGGTAAACCCGAATTTGGGATCGGCACGGGTTTGGCTAGATAAAAACTTATATTTTTATGAAGACTTGCGCGCGGGCGATCGCAAACCAGTTTTTTTGGGAATACTCAATTTATAGCCCCTAAAAGCAACAAAAACCCGATTTCTTTGAAGTTGATGCGGAATATCGCGTTCCGTAGATTAGCGATTTGTCATCGGGCGGGGAAGGTTTATGAGATTGTGCGATCGATCGCACATGATATTACCCATTACCAATTCCCAATTACTTATGATACTCAACTTATTCGATCGCATCGGCAATTGGAATCCCCAATTATTTCGAGAAATCAAAGGCCGCTTGAAGATTGGTAATATTGCGATCGCATCTGCCATTTCTCTCAGCGCTCAACTGCTGCTATTCATGTATTATAAGGCGCAGATAGTTGCTCCTCCTTATGGGCAGTACGATTACCCCATCAATCGCGATTTTTGCACGGGAGCTGTTTACTCTGACTATGAGAAACAGTGCGTCAGAGGTGCCTTGGGCAACTTTGCTATTAACTGGCCGCGGTGGTGGGCAGAGATGTTCATCGATCTGAGCATGTGGAGCGTTTTAGCTTTATTAGTAGCAGGGACTTATATGCTCGTCAGCAACTTAGACAAAGAGGAACGACGCGGCACGCTCAACTTTATTCGCCTCAGTCCCCAGTCTGCCAAAACAATTTTTCTGGGCAAAATTCTCGGCGTTCCAGTTCTACTTTATCTAGCAGCAATTCTGGCAGTACCGCTGCATTTGTACAGTGGGTTAGCAGGTCAAATACCGTTGTATAAAATTTTATGTTTTGATACGGCGATCGTAGCTAGCTGTGCTTTGTTTTACAGTGCGGCAATGGTATTTGGATTGACAACCAGTTGGTTGGGAGGGTTTCAACCTTGGTTGGCTAGCACTATAGCTTTAGTTGTGTTCGGGATTTCTTGTATCGACCTAACAAAAAGTGTTGTGGATTTAGGAACATTTTTGTCTGCCGCTGGTATCCTAAGATATCTAGTTTTAGGAATTGATTCATTAGGTTCACATTTAGACGAGTTGAAATGGTTTTACTTGCCAGTCGGTACAAATATTGCGATCGGCCTTGCTTTGTCTCTCTTAATTTGCGGTATGGGAACCTATTGGATGTGGCAGGGATGGCAGCGTCGCTTTCCCAATCCAAGTGCTACAGTTTTGAGCAAGAGACAAAGTTATTTGCTGGTCATCTGGTGTCAGATAATAATTTTAGGATTTGCATTCCAAGATGGAGACCCATTCAATAATTCTATCAGCGGTTTACTCATCTTGAATTTGCTGATGTTCTTGGCTTTAATTGCAGCTTTAACACCAGAAAAACAATCTTTGTACGATTGGGCAAGATATCGTCAGAAAATCGTTTCCAGCCGTCATAAATTGTGGCGGCGCTATCCGTTACTCGATCTAATTTGGAGTGAAAAAAGTCCGGCCATAGTGGCGATCGGGATTAATCTCCTAAGTAGCTCACCAATTGTTTTACTATCCTCAAGAATTTTTACGTTTGGGATTTTGAGGTATTTGGACGGAAGCGAGCTTCAATATTTTGTGGTACAGGTATTTGGGTTTCCAATCTGTTCCCTGAATCTGATCCTAATTTACGCAAGTATCACTCAACTATGCCTATTTACAAAAAATCGCAACCGGGAAATTTGGGCGGTAGGCACTGTGGGCAGCGCTATCTTGTTGCCACCTATAATTTTATCCATGCTTTTGCTGACTCCTGAAAAAGCTCCTTTCTGGTGGTTATCTTCAACATTTGCTAGTTTTTGGTCTTCTGAGTATCTCACAGCATCAGGAAATACGGTTTTGTTTGCGATACTCAGTCAGTGGACTATCTTAGCCTTGTTGAATCTGAAATTACGATCGCACCTAAAAATCGCCGGACAATCAGCTTCTAAAGCATTTTTTAAAGATCGATAGAACTCGATCTAACTCCTCTTTCTGCCAGAAATCCACCCAATCAAATTTATATCATCGCTCCAAACATGGCAAAACAACTAGCAATAGAAACCCGCGGGCTGACGAAACAATTCGATCGCCATATAGCCGTCAATGACATCGATTTGCAAGTAGCAGCAGGCGAAGTATGCGGACTCATCGGCCCCAACGGTGCCGGCAAAACTACTTTGCTGCGGATGTTGGCGGCGGCTGAGGAACCGACTATAGGGGAAATTTACATCAATGGGGATAGGTTATTACGCGATCGATCGCACCCAATTCTCAAACAGCGCATCGGCTTTCTTCCCGATGACTTTCCCCTCTACGACGACTTGACGGTTTGGGATTATTTAGACTATTTTGCCCGACTCTACAACCTCCAGCAACCGCGTCGCCGAGAGCGAATCAACTCCGTGTTAGAACTCGTGCAACTAACCAACAAGCGCAACAGCTTAATTTCCACCCTTTCGCGGGGAATGAAACAGCGCCTGAGTTTGGGGAGAACTATCATCCACGAACCGCTATTGTTGTTGTTAGACGAACCCGTTTCTGGCTTAGATCCGATCGCCCGAATGCAGTTCCGCGAAATTATCAAAGCTTTGCAAGAAGCCGGCATGACGGTAGTCATATCATCTCACGTCCTCAGCGACTTAGCCGAACTTTGTACCTGGGTTGGTATCATGGAACTCGGATATCTGGTCGAAAGCGCACCTTTACAAGAACTTTACAAACGCCTCAGCCGCCAGCAAATTTTCATGTCGGTTTTAGGCAATAAATTAGAAGCGCTAACATCGGAATTAAAAAACTTTCCTTGGGTGGAAAATTGGGCAATAATCGCGGAAACTCAACAGGTGTGCGTTGATTTTTCAGGAAGCCCGGAAGATGCCGCAAATTTATTACGGGAACTCGTCGCGGCAAACATTCCCCTAACCGAATTCCACTGCACTCAAGAAGACTTAGAAACCATCTTCCTCAAGATGGGACACCAGCAAGCATCCTAATTTGCTCATTCCCCCAATCAAATTTATTCTTTGTGGAACGGGCATCTTGCCCGTTCTTGAGAATAATTCAACAGTGAGTTATAACTGAGTCATCTGCCATTTTAGCAACAAATCACCAATAAACCATGACACTCAACTTATTAGATAAAATAGGCAACTGGAATCCCCAGTTATTTCGAGAAATCAAAGGCCGCTTGAAAATGGGCAATATGGCGATCGCCTCGGCCCTTTCCGTAAGCGCTCAACTGCTGCTGTTTATGTATTCCAGCGCCCAGATACCCGTTCCCCCTCCTAATGGCGAGTACACTTATCCCATCTATCACAGATTTTGCTTAGAGACTGCCGATTCCTCTAAGAGAAAGTGTGTCAGAGATGCCTTGGGCAACTTTGTCATTAACTGGCGGGAGTGGTGGTTGCAAATATTCATTTGGCTTAGCATCTTGAGCGTCTTAGCTTTATTAGTAGCAGGGACTTATATGCTGGTCAGTGACTTAGATAAGGAAGAACGTCGAGGCACACTCAATTTTATTCGCCTCAGTCCCCAGTCTGCCAAAACAATTTTTCTGGGCAAAATTCTGGGCGTCCCAATTCTACTGTATCTAGCAGCAATTCTGGCAGTACCGCTGCACCTGTACGCTGGATTAGCTGCTCAAATACCCCTGAGTGGAATTTTATGTTTCTACACAGAAGTTGCAGCTAGCTGTGCTTTGTTTTACAGCAGTGCGATGCTATTTGGATTGACAACCAGTTGGTTGGGAGGATTTCAACCTTGGTTGGCTAGCGCTACGGTTTTTGTTGTGTTTGGGATGTCTGTGATCCCGTTAACGCGAAGTGCTTGGGATTTGCTCACATTTTTGTCTCCCATTCCTATCCTGAGATATCTGCTTTTTGGAGTGGTTGTTAATAAAAATCATGCTTTCCATTGGTTAGTTGCAGATTTAGACAAGTTGCAATGGTTTTACTCGCCAGTGGGTACAAATATTGCGAGTGGTCTTGCTTTGTCTCTCTTCGTTTGTGGTACAGGAACCTACTGGATGTGGCAGGGATGGCAGCGTCGCTTTCCAAATCCCAGTGCTACAGTTTTGAGCAAGCGGCAAAGTTATTTGCTAGTTATCTGCTGTCAGGCAATAATGTTAGGGTTTTCAGTCCAATCAGCCCCCGCAGACTACCGTAATAATCTCGGCAGTTTACTATTCTTTAATTTGCTGATGTTCTTAGCGTTAATTGCAGCTTTAACATCTGATAGACAATCTTTGTACGATTGGGCGAGGTATCGGCAACAAATCGTTCCCAGGAGTCAGAAATTGTGGCGGCGCTACCCGCTACTCGATTTAATTTGGAGCGAAAAAAGTCCGGCTGGAGTCGCGATCGCAATTAATCTCCTCAGTTCAGTCATAATTTTAACACCTTTGACGCTGTTTCAAAAAAATGAAACACAAGATTTTTGGGGCGTAATTTGCTCCCTGAATCTCATCCTAATTTACGCAGGTATCACCCAACTATTCCTATTTACAAAAACCCGAAATCAGGAAATTTGGGCCGCAGGCACTGTCGGTAGCGCTATCTTGTTGCCACCTCTGGTTTTATCGATGCTGTTGCTGACTCCAGACAAAGCTCATATTTTGTGGTTGTCTTCAACCTTTGCTAGCTTTGGGTTTTCGTCTTCTTTTACAGCATCAGGAAATACTATTGTGTTCTCCATACTCAGTCAGTGGACTGTCTTGGTCTTGTTGAATCTCAAATTGCGATCGCAACTGAGACTCGCAGGGCAATCAGCTTCTAAAGCACTGCTGAAAGCTTGAGAAAGCAGGGGAAGGGATCAAATGTGAAACTCCGATTCAGGCAGGGTTTAAACCCCTGCCTGAAAGCTTAAGTCGTCTGAAAACGACTGTTAAACTAACTTATTATGCCAATTCCGCATTGATAATCCACTTTATATTGAGCGATGGTTGTCACGGCTACACACACAAAGCCCACCTTCGGAGGCTTTAAGATTAAAGTTGAAAAATAATTTCTGACTGGACAGATCCAAAATTATAGATTCAGCGTATATTACTCATGAACGCAGTACAAAATTTCATAGGTTCGCACCGCTAAAAATTTCAGCTTGCCTGTTTGCAGTTGATCTGCGATCGCCCCCTTGCTGCACAGCCAACTATAAAATACGGCTAAGCGATCTGTATTTAGGAGTGAGTTTATTTGAATCGGGGGGAGGGTTTATGTATCATTTTAGCTGCGTGTAATACTTTTATGGCAACCAACCCCTACAGCCGAAAATAAGAAAAACTATCCTAAAAGTGCGAATTTGTGATATTTTGACTGAGAATACCGCGGCCGTTAGGCCACAGAACTATCAAAATTAGAGGGTGATTACAGCATGGCAGAAATTAGAGGTACCTCACAAGCAGACTTGGTAGCCGGAACTCCAGAAGATGACCTAATTTTTGGTTTGATGGGCAATGACACCGTTGCCGGAAACTCTGGTAATGACAGCATTTATGGAGGTAAACAAAGCGATTTTATTGAGGGCAATTCTGGTCAAGATTCGCTTTTTGGAGATTTAGATAACGACACTATTAACGGCGGAGAAGGTAACGATTTTTTAGTGGGCGGAAAAGGCAGCGATTCCATATCGGGCAACTCCGGGAATGATGTTTTGTCGGGCGATCGAGATACTGATATCCTGATAGGCGGAGACGGGGCAGACGTATTTGTTTTGAGGCGCTACGCTGAGGCTGAGCCTTTCCGTACCAGCGGCGGTGTTAATTTGGGAAACGCGGACGCGATCGCCGATTTTGTACCAGGTACAGATTTAATCGGTTTGGGCGAAGGTGTCAGTTTTAGCGACTTAAATATTCTGGAAGCAGGAAACAATACTGTTATTCAAGACCGCGTAACAGGAGAATTTCTCGCTACTCTCCAAGGGGTGAGACAAAGTGCGATTAACCAGGCAAGTTTCACTAATAATATTGGCAGCGTTGTTCCCACCCCCCCGCCTGCCGCGCGGACAACGGCTTATGCTTTAACTCCTGCTAATCGGATTGTCGGTTTTAGTCTTTCCAATCCGGGAAGTGTGATCTCAGATTTGCCCGTGACTGGATTGCAAGCGGGAGAAAGTTTGCTGGGAATTGATTATCGCCCCGCTAACGGTGTGCTTTATGGTGTGGGTTCTAGCAATCGCTTGTATACTGTCAATCCGATGACTGGGGAAGCAAGTCCAGTGGGTAACGGGCAGTTTGCTGTTCCTCTAACTCCGGGGGCTGCGGGTTTTGATTTCAATCCGACAGTCGATCGAATTCGGTTTGTCAATCAAGCCGATCAAAACGCCCGCCTCAACCCAGATACCGGGGCAACTGTGGATTTTGACACGCTGGCGGGGGGAGTTCAACTCGACGGGAATTTGGCTTATGTTGCGGGCGATCGCAATTTTGGAAGTTCTCCGGCTGCTGCAGGGGCTGCCTATGTGAATAACTTTGCAGGGGCAACTTCGACCACACTATTTGCAATTGACAGCGATTTTGATGTTTTGGTGCGACAAGATCCGCCGAATAATGGAGTCTTGAATACGATCGGATCTTTGGGAGTTGATGCTACTAACGTTCTCGGCTTTGATGTCAGGAGTATTGGTGGCCGCGAGGTAGCAGTGGCGGCGCTGGAAGTTGGGGGCATTTCCGGGTTGTACAATATCAATTTAGGTAGCGGTCAAGCTTCCTTTGTCGGTCAAATTGCCGACGGAAGACAGATTAACGGTTTGGCTTTGCCTTTGCCTACAGCTTACGCCTTAACTGTCAGAAATGGCGCTGAAACAATTGTCGGTTTTAACGAGGCGGCACCGCGGGCGATTCTCAGCGACGCAGCAGTTACCGGATTGCAGCCGGGAGAAAGTTTGCTGGGAATAGATTTTCGCCCCGCTAACGGCCAACTTTACGGTGTTGGTTCTAGCAATCGCTTGTACGCCATCAATCCGGTGACTGGGGCTGCAAGTCAAGTCGGTAGCGGGCAGTTTGCTGTTCCCCTAACTCCGGGGTCTGCGGGTTTTGATTTCAATCCCACAGTCGATCGAATTCGGTTTGTCAATCAAGCCGGTCAAAACGCCCGCCTCAACCCTGATACTGGGGCAATTGTCGATACTGACACGCTGACGGGGGGAATTCAACTCGACGGGAATTTGGCTTATGCTGCGGGCGATCGCAATTTTGGCAATGCCGGCGCGGCTGGGGGGTCTGCCTATCTGAATAACTTTGCAGGGGCAGCTTCGACGACATTATTTGCAATTGACACCAATTTAGACGTTTTGGTGCGGCAAGATCCGCCGAATAATGGAGTGTTGAATACGATCGGATCTTTGGGAATTGATGCTGGTACCGTTCTCGGCTTTGATGTCAGGAGTGTTGGCGGTAACGAGAGGGCTTTGGCTGCGATCGAGGTTGGCGGAGTTTCCAGCCTGTACAATATCAATTTGACGACCGGTCAAGCTTCGATTGTCGGTCAAATTGGCGATGGCAGGGGATTTAAAGGCTTAGCACTGACTTTGATTTAACTGCTAAATTCTCATCGATTTTAGATTGATTTTAGGCATCAATTATGTACTTTTTAGGTATAAAGTTGAAAAAAAATCAACTTTTATACCATCGGAAATTGTCAGTCTAAAATCCTTTGGGCAATTCCCAATTCCCAATTTGAGGTAACATATTATTTTGACAACCTAGATAAGATGTTATCTCAAGTTTTTTACTTGCTACGTTCTCGTGCTGACGGCAAATATATCAGCGCTTGTCCCAATCCAGATTCGGCGGTGAGTTACCTGCTGATGTTTCGCGAAGACTATGACGCTTTGAGCTATCTCAACGCCCACGCTGCTGATGTTGCCGATCGATTCGGAGTAGAATCGATTTCCGGTTCTCAGGTAAAAAAGCTACTCGAACGTTGGGGATTTAACGGTGTGGGGGTTGTTCAAGACCCGCTGCTGCCGAATATTGAGTTTTTATTGACAAAGAATTGACAATTAACAACATTTGTGTTTAACCCGGTTTCTGGAAGAGATCGGGTTTTTTGGTGAAGTTTTTGGCCGATCGCGCGATCGAGCTTGTCAACTTCCGTGCCCCATATCTAGTGCAAATTGTCAAATATATTAACCTTTTACCCTAAATCTGAATCCTGTTGTATATTCGTAGTTTGATATATTCCGACACGTCAGTACACAACCTATGGTTCGAGAATTAGAGCGATCGAGTGCCCGCGAGAAACGCAACCAGTCGGATTTTCCCGAAACAGCACCCGCAGCCAATCCAGTATTTTTTAGGACGTACAGCCGCCGTACCGAGACAGGGCGGGAGACTTGGGCCGAAGTGTGCGATCGAACAGTCAAGGGGCTCCAAAAGCTCGGAAACCTCACCCCCGAAGAAACACAACTGCTGCACCGGATGCAAAACGAGCTCAAAACCCTCGCTTCAGGTCGCTGGCTGTGGGTAGGCGGCAGCAAATGGATCGAACAACCAGAGAACTTTTCCGGCGCATATAATTGCTCCTCAACCAATATTCTCGACTGGCGCGCCTTTGGTTTGTTGATGGATTTGGCAATGATGGGCTGTGGCACAGGGGCAGTCTTGGAACCACAATACATCAACCAACTGCCCCCGATCCGCAACCGCTTAACCGTGACAGTCCAAGGTGCGATCGGTTCTACACCCGCTTTAGAGCGCCGCCAAGAAACCGAAGTAAAAATAGACGAAAAAACCGCCACTATTTATGTCGGAGATTCCCGCCAAGGTTGGGTAAAATCCTATCAAGCTTTGCTGGAATTATCCACAGATGAAAGGTTTGCAGGAACAGCTCGAATTTACATCGATTTGAGCGACGTTCGCCCGGTGGGAGAACCTTTAAAAGGCTTTGGCGGAGTAGCAAATCCGGTGAAATTGCCCGACCTTTATCAGCGGTGCGCCGCAATTTTGAATAAGGCTCAAGGGCGGCAGTTAAATTCAGTAGAATGCTGCGTATTGATTGACGAAGCGGCGGTCACAATCGTCGCTGGCAATATTAGAAGGAGCGCGGGAATTCGTCAGTTTGATTCTAGTGATCAACTGGGGGCAAATGCTAAAAACAATCTGTGGCAGCAAGATGAAAGTGGCAACTGGAAAATTGACCCAGAGCGAGATGCTTTGAGAATGGCAAACCACTCTCGCGTTTTTCATCATAAACCAACGCGGGAAGAATGTATTGATGCCGTTCGCCAACAGTATTATAGCGGCGAAGGTGCGATTCAATGGGCCGGTGAAGCTGTAGCTCGATCTAACGTTGATTTACTTTCAACACCAAGTCTTAAACTTGAATTTTTGAAAGCTTACGATGAAGGAAAAGCTAAACAGTGGTTGCAGGAACGTCATCCTAATATGACTGCGGAAGAATTAGAGCATCGGTCAGTCCGTTTGGGCTTAAACCCGTGTGGTAAGTAATTTTGCCTCACGTTAAAAACCTCGCAAATACGGGGAAAGCTGAAATGCTAATCCCGTGGTAATCAGAAGAAATAAAAAGCTTTTGACACCGTACAGCGTAGAGAGTGAAACTAGATTACAATGAAAAAAGCAATCTAGAATATAATCTCTCCAAGAGTGTGGGGGCGCGTATGACAAGCACCTTCTATGGCTACTCAGGTTTCTACGGTGAGCATTGTTTAAGGTCAAGCCTTGAGTACATTTACGCGAAATACCTGGACTACATGAAAATTGGCTGGACATACGAACATAAAACTTATTTACTCTCGAATGAAGTTCGGTACAAACCAGACTTCCTTCTTGAAAATGGTGAGTATGTCGAAATTAAAGGCACTTTTAATTATCAAAGTGACTTGCCAAAAATTCAGCGTTTTGAGTCTGAGTACAACGCAAAAGTTACGATTATTCAAGAAAAGGGCTTAAGACAACTCATCAAGGATACTCCTTTTGTATTTGAGCATTTGAAACAGGAATGGAAATCTCATGCTAAGGTAAGAGGCATGGATAATTTCGGAAAGAAAAACCCTATGTATGGTGTTACTCAATCTGAAAGTACCAAAGCCAAAATCAAAGCTAAGGCGAATGCAAGATTTGCCGACCCTAGTTTCAAAGAGAAGTTTCTCAATAGTCCCAAGCGAAAAGCATACCATGAGTCACGCAAGGGAAAGAAAACAGGTGCGTTAGTACCTAGATTTATTCTTACTTGTGAATTTTTTCAGAACAGTTTTGAAGTTATACAACACAAAGTATCCAAGCGTCGTTTTTGTTCAAAAAATTGCTCTGTCCAATCGCAGCATGGAAAAACTTCAACAACTAATTCTGATATTCAAACATTAGCTCATACTTTTGCCTTGGATAATTATGAAGCCCTCTTATCTGTAAAGTTGAATAACCTAAAAGAGCTTTTTCAACCTTTACATGACTCAATACAAAAAGAAAATAACATTCTGGATATCAGAACAATATCTCAGATTGTTACAGGTAAGCCATGTAGCAGAAAGGAACTCCTCTATTATTTGAGGGAATACGCGCAAAAGGTACGCGGAGCTACTGCGAAAAATCAAGCAGTAGAACTAGAGGATAAAAAGCCTTTAGGGTAACATAACTGGAAATCATCGGCTCTAACTTCCACTGTAATCTTTCTGAGGTTCACCTCAATCAAATTGATCCTTACAATTTCAAAGAACAGGAGGAAGCTTTCACTGCTGCAGGTTTATCTGTCGCGGTACTTCTCAATCACAAATTCCTCGAACCGCGCTATCAATACAGCCGCGAATTAGACCCGATCGTCGGTGTATCTTTTACTGGATTGTTCGATTTCTTCGTTCATGCTTTCGGCGTTGAGTGGCTGCGCTGGTGGGTGGAAGGCCGCCCGCAAACTTCGCAAGGAATCGCGTTTAAACAGCGGGAAGAAGAGTATTTGACTGGTTGGCGGGAGATTGTGAATCGGGTAGTTTGGGATTATTGCGATCGCCATTCCTTAAAACGCCCCAATCGCTGCACAACCGTACAACCATCCGGTACTAAATCTCTGCTCACAGGCGCTTCTCCGGGGTGGCATCCGCCCAAAGCCCAGCGTTTTATTCGCAGAATCACTTTCGGCAAAAACGACCCTGTAGCCCTCGCCTGCATCGACTACGGATACAACGTGATTCCGTCTCAATCTGACAAAGATGAAAACGGCAATTTGCTCAACAATCCCTTCGATGAACGCTGTACAGAATGGCTGGTAGAAATACCAGTTGCGGTAAGTTGGGCTGACTTGCCCGGTGCTGATGAAATTGACATTAACAAGTTCTCGGCTGCCGCACAAATGGACTTTTATATGCAGGTGCAAAAGTTCTATGTCAGACACAACACTTCGGCGACGATTGAGTTGCGGGAAAATGAAGTAGAAAGTTTGGGTACTCGGATTTACGAAGCGATTCGCGATGACGAAGGCTACATTTCCGCAGCACTTTTGGCTCGGTTTGATGCTCTGGAAACTTTCCCGCGTTTGCCCTTTGAACCGATAAATAAGGAAACTTACACCAAAATGGTAGCAGAGGCTTTATCGCGCCGCGAAACTGAAGTTTTTCACGTAGCTTTGAGCCGTTATGATTTGGGTGAAATGATGGATTCTGGGCCGGCGGGCTGCGATTCTGATAAGTGTTTGATGCCGGAAACTAAGGCTATGTAATAGCCTTGAAAGAAATCCCCCAAACGGGGGATTTTTTTATGTTTAATTGCAGATAAACATAAAATCGTAGATACTGTCTTGACCCAATACGGTTTACTTAAGAGGGCAAAACCCGCTCTCTTAAGTAAACCGTATTAGATTATCGTTGGTAAAACCCGGCCCTACAGGAATTGGGGTTTAATGTTCCGCTGTCAAAAGATTGAATTGCTCGGTATCAATGCGACTTGCTCGATACAAAACTTCAGCTATTTCCGAAAGCGCTAACACAGAATGGGCGCGATAACCGTTGGTCTGCAATTTATCTTTAACTCCCTGTTCGTGGTCGATTAATACCACGATATCTTCCACATTCAACCCAGCCGATTTTAACTTGCCTGCGCCTTCCATCACGCTTTTGCCACTAATCAAAATATCATCGACTACGACAATCGTTTCTCCTGCATTAAAATGCCCCTCAATTAATTTGCCCGCACCGTAAGTTTTCACCTCCTTGCGCGGGAAAATCATCGGGCGTTCCATCCGCAATGCTAAACCCGTTGCTGTGGGTAAAGAACCGTAGGGAATTCCCGCAATGCGATCGAATTTTAAATCCTTGAGAATGTCTGCATAAGCGCTGACAATTTGATGGAAAATCTGCGGAATAGAAATTATTTTCCGCAAATCGATGTAATATGGAAATACGGCTCCCGATGCTTGTACGTGGTCGCCAAAAACTACGCAGCCGATGTCATAAAGTTGCAAGATTAAATCGCGGTGAGGTTCCGGTTGTAAAAAGCAAACATCCGGCAGCCACAATTCGCAAGTGGGACTACCTTCGATCGCCCGCAGCCTCAGTTTATTAATACTATCCCGCAATTTCTCAATTTCTCGGCGCGGCTCTTTTCCCGCTAATAAACTTGGGGGGACTGGCAGCAATAAATCTTCACCATTCTTGCTTAAACCGGCCGCCAGCAGTTGTGCGAGGTCGTTTTCTTCTGTGAGGTCATTTTCTGCGGCGATGTCTCCTTCGACTAAAATTAGGCGTTCAGGAGCCTCTTGACGGATGCGGGCTAAGATATCCGGCATTACTCCTACTTCTAAACCGACTTTTTCGGGAGTTCCCCAAGTTTGAGAGAGTCGGACTAATTGCAAGTAAAAAGGGTTGTTTGGCGTCGGGTATTCTTGCACAGCCGCGGCTGAAGGGTTGGCGGTGGCACAGAGGACAAAAACAGTTTTTCCAGCGTATAACAAAAATGGCGCTACTTGGTCGAATCCGGGATAGGGACTTAAAGTAATAGCGTCAACTCGCCAGTCTTGAAATACAATTTTGGCAAACACTGTGCTGGTATTTAAATCGCAGTGTTTGGCATCTAAAATTACTGGCAGGTGAGGGGGAATAATTGTTAAAATTTCTTGCAGCAATGCCCAACCGGGAATACCGAGAGATTGGTAAAAACCGAGGGTGATTTTGCAGGCACAGATTAAATCGGCTGTTTGGTCGATCGCACTTTTTAGCTTTGAAAACAAATCCGTTACAAAAGTTTGAGTTTCTTCCCCAGTCATGGAAACCAGCGCGGGCAAGGTTTCCGGGTCGGGGTCGAGGGCTAAATAAAGCAAACTTTGATTGGTTTCAACAGCCGCTAACAGTTTATCGAAAAAGTTGGTTCGATCCGTCATAGTGTGTTATGGAGGTAAGGGGAATTTAAAAAATTGCAGCTCAAAGTGGGAGGGGTGTTGTGCCGGAAGAAACCGATCCCCGTTGAAATTGAAATTAAGAATCTTTTAAAATTGTAGAAGGTAAAGAGCAGGAAATCTGTAACTTTGGGAGCAGTTTCATGGGGAATGATTTTCGGGTTGGCTACACCAGTGATTTCACCTAAGCCGCAGCAAGTCAATTAGTTGTGTTAAACTAACCAGTGTCCGGGCGACGATTTGAGCAGCATTCACCTACGGCACGCGAGTTTAGCAAATGCAGATTTGAGAGGATCAAATTTTAGGGAAGCTAATTTATCAGGGGCAAATTTGAGCGGCGCTTCTTTGTGGCAAGCTAATTTACAAGGCGCTAATTTGAGCGATGCTAATTTAATCCAGAGCCCGTTTGAGGGGGTTAATCTAAAAAATGCTACCGTTGCAGGTGTTATTTGGGTTGACGGTAGTATTAAATAGAAGCAGAAGCTAAAGCAATGCCCGCCTTATATTAGGGATAGTAATAAATGATCGGTACGATCGACTTTACGATTTGGGACGAGTTGCTGCAACGCTACGTTGACGATTTCGGCCGCGTCAATTATCGGCGCTGGAAAGCTGAGGGGGCGGATGTTTTGAGGGCGTGGCTGGAAAGTTTGGCGGATGTGGATTTGGCGGATGTTACTGATGCGGATGCGCGGCTGGCGTTGTGGCTGAATGCGTATAATGCGATCGCAATTTCTCAAGTTCTGGAAGTATATCCGATCGCGTCCATCCGTCCCAAAGTTTTTGGAATTCCCAACTGGCTGAGTTTTTTGGATTTTTTCACTCGTTCAAATTCGATTATTGGCGGCAAAAAGTACAGTCTCAATCAAATCGAACACGCAATTTTGCGGCCGGAATTTGCGGAACCGCGCATCCATTTTGCATTAGTTTGCGCTGCTGTCGGGTGCCCGCTGCTGCGCCGGGGGGCTTATTTCCCGGAGTCGCTACGGACTCAACTAGAAGCGGATGCCAGCCGTTTTATTCACAATCCTGATAAGGTGCGATATGATGCCGAGAAAAAGACGCTTTATTTGAGCAAGATTTTTAAGTGGTACGGCGAGGATTTTGTAAAGGCGGCGGGTTCGGTGGCTGAGTATGTGGGCGGTTATTTGGGGCCGGAGGCGGCTGTGGGTGATGGATTGGCGATCGTTTTTTTGCCTTACGACTGGAATTTGAATCGGGTTGAGGGTTGAGTTTTTCGTCTATGGGTAGGTGTTTTTTTGAGGGGGTAATTTTTTTCGGTTGTATCAGTTGCGTAGTATGGGTTTAAGACATTTTAGAAAAAATCCGACGCAAATGCTGTATTGCTTGCTGTGAAAGGTTTTGAGGCTTGTTGAAAATTTTGCCTCTTGACAGGTCGATCTTGAAATGGTACTTTTAATATGTACAGACGCAAACGAACCTTGAAAACTAAATACAGTAAGATTTTCAGAAACTAACTGTTGCAATCAACCTAACTCCCTATCAGGGATTGAAACAAATTAAATCAATTCACCAGTTACTCTAGGAAGGTTGCAATCAACCTAACTCCCTATCAGGGATTGAAACCGGCTGATTTCTGCGTCAGTTCGATCAAGCAATTCCGGTTGCAATCAACCTAACTCCCTATCAGGGATTGAAACTGCATGAATCTTCCAAATTAGCGATCGCATCCGACCGAAAGTTGCAATCAACCTAACTCCCTATCAGGGATTGAAACCGGCTGTAGTTGACAATGCTTTGCCAGATATTTTGTTGCAATCAACCTAAATCCCTATCAGGGATGGAAACTTTTCAAATCAACAAAGATATTTAACAGAATGAGTTGCAATCAACCTAAATCCCTATCAGGGATTGAAACTGAATTAACAGAGTGTGAGCGATTAGTGTTTCGGTTGCAATCAACCTAAATCCCTATCAGGGATTGAAACTTTACTTCAGAGACTGCGGTGAACATTGCTTTTAGTTGCAATCAACCTAACTCCCTATCAGGGATTGAAACAAAAAATTTGCAGTAGTGAAAGCACGTCCCGTATCGTTGCAATCAACCTAACTCCCTATCAGGGATTGAAACGAGTCTTTGCCGCCAGACCAGCCGATGACGATCGGATGTTGCAATCAACCTAAATCCCTATCAGGGATTGAAACATTGAGCTCATAAAATTATCGTCAGCCTTGGGCTTTGCCGCGTTGCAATCAACCTAAATCCCTATCAGGGATTGAAACTGAATAATGGCAACCGGACACTTGACAAACACTGTTGCAATCAACCTAAATCCCTATCAGGGATTGAAACTTTTGCCTCCAGCAATACACTGAAGTTTTCCAACCTGTTGCAATCAACCTAAATCCCTATCAGGGATTGAAACGAGAATGCTTTAATGGGTTTTGGGGCGGCGCTGGTTTCAATCAACCTAAATCCCTATCAGGGATTGAAACTGACCTAATGCCGCAAAAGCTCTACCAGAAATTGTTGCAATCAACCTAAATCCCTATCAGGGATTGAAACATGATATTTTAGTGTTTAACCCAAACATTTTGAGAATCCGATTTTATGGCTCTAATCAAATGTTCAGAGTGTGACGGTAAGGTTGCCTCAACTGCTACTAACTGCCCTCACTGCGGTGCCCCTGTTGGTGGTAAGCGCGCTACTCAAATCGAGGGTGCTAATGCTTTGATTTTGCTCGGTTCGTGCGTTGTGGGTTTGTTTTTAGGTGTTTTTCTGTCTCGGTTTGCCAGTGAAGACCAAATCAACTTGCGGGTAGCCTTGGGCTTTGCCGGCTTGATAGCTCCCCCTGCCGCCGCGCTGGTGTGGTCGTCGCGACGGCAAAAGTAAGATTTATGCCGATCGCCGTTGCAATCAACCTAAATCCCTATCGGGGATTGAAACTTTCGGAAGTATTCAGGAGAGGAGGAGACAGGAGGAAAGAGGGTATTCTTCTCCTGACTCCTGACTCCTGACTCCTTCTTCGCCGCAATCAAACTAAACCCCTATCAGGGATGGAAACATAGGCTTAATCAGGTTGAGAGTGGAGATTTTCACTAATCGGTGGTGGTTAGATGAATGCTAACCAATTAGCTATTGATCCGCCCTTAAACCTCTCCACTCAAAATCTGTTGAACCGTCAAACTTAGCTGTGGAAACATCGGAGATACGATCGCCTCTCCATCCCGAAACACCCCAACCTCAACATATTGCCCATCCTGAAGTCGCAAAACCGTCACCACTTGTTCAATTGGATCGATAACCCAATACTCTGCAATGCCCCGCGCTGCGTACTGAGCTCGTTTGCGTTGGCGAAGCCCTCGAAGAGGATCGTAATCCTGATCGCTGCCCACTCTACCCGGACTGACTACCTCCACAACCAACCGAGGAGGCAGCATATCGAAAGTGATAGTTAGCCTGATTGCTGTCAGCGGAATGTGTTCAGGTTCCAGAATTATCAAATCGGGGTAGCGGTTGGCCGCATCTCCCGATCGCAAAACGGCAACTTGAACCTCGCAATTATGCGTTTTAATCAGCCTGAGTGGCACTAGCCCGCTGCTAGCAAAATAGAAAAATAGATAGTTAGCAATGAAATTATTAGGTTCAGATTCTGGTGGCAAAGCTATTAACTCCCCATCAATTAACTCATAGCGTTGACCCGTATCATTTGAGTAATTAAGGTACTCGTCAAAAGTTAATTTTTTAGATTGAGCTTGTACCATAATATTACATTCCTTGATTTATTCGTTTCTTTCTGCTGGGAGTTTGTTTATCTAGAAACGGTTTCAACAGCCGAAGGATATCAATCAAAACTGCTGTGCTAGTTCAGCAGGTGTCCCAGCCTCCATCGACAATCGAGCCACAAATGACATATTAAAAACTATCACAGTTCAAATCCTCTGGAATATTAAAAATGATTTCAGATAAATTTCGGCGCGAGTTGCGAGATCAAGCCAAACTCTGGCAAGCAGAAGGACTCATCGATACTTCATTCTACCAACAACTTTCCGAACGCTACCAATTCAACACACTCGAAACCGCCTCCCGCAACCGATTCCTCAGCATTCTGATGAGTCTCGGCGGCATTCTCCTCGGTATAGGAGTCATCACCTTTGTAGCCGCAAACTGGCAAGTTTGGTCGCGCGAAGTGAGAGTTGCACTGCTGCTAAGTCTTTTCGTAGCAGTCAATGCAGCAGGTTTCTATCTGTGGCGAATTCCCCCATCCCGAAGCAAAAACTCCAATCCCAATATGCCCGCCACAAAAGGGCGAAACAAACTCCTAGGTGAAGGATTGTTGCTATTAGGTGCTCTGATTTTAGGAGCAAATATGGCTTTGATGGCGCAAATGTTTCATATTGGCGGTTCTTCCTACGGACTTTTCCTTGCTTGGGGAATCGGCGTGCTCGGAATGGCTTACAGTTTGCGGTTGACTTCCTTGGGCGTTTTGTCCGCACTTTTAATCGGTTTGGGCTATTGGCTTGCCGTGTTAGATTGGTCTTCTAAAGTCGAGTTTTCTTGGCTGGAAGTTTTGGTGCGGCAAATGCCGATCGCAGCCAGTATAATGTTTGTGCCGCTGGCTTATTGGTGTCGATCGCGTGCTATTTTTGCCATAGGTGCGATCGCGATAATTTTCTCCCTACAAGTTTCTATCGTCCAAGGCTTAAATCTAACCTGGGGTACAGCAATTTTTTGCGCCCTACCACCCGCTTTGCTGTGGGGATACGACGATGCAATCTGGCCGAAGGTACGCAGCAAGCTGTTTCAACCTACCGCCCGCAGTTTAGCACTGCTGTTTCTCGCCAGTTTATTTTATTTTCTTTCTTTCCACTGGTTGTGGCAAGATTCGCCGAATCCTGCCTCAACTCAGCCAGATTGGGTTTTGCTGGCAAATGTCGCTGTTTTGGGCGGTTTCACAGTGTTTGAGTGGCTGCGTTTGGGACGTTTGGAACTGCGGCGACCAAGACAAAAAGCAGTGGATTTGACTACAAGTGCGATCGGCATTTTAATTCTCGCCAGCGCCTTAATACCGCTTATTCACTTCAATTTTACTCCCCTTCCTCAATTAGCAACTTTTCTGTTCAATGTTTTATCATTTTTGCTCGCTGTCGGCTTAATCCGAGAAGGTTTAGCTTTAGGAAACCGCCAGACATTTTGGGGAGGTATGGTATTAATCACCCTGCAAATCATCAGCAGAGTCTTTGAATATGACACAGGATTGTTACTCAAATCTTTTGTCTTTGTTTTATGCGGAATTGGCGTAATTGCAGCGGGTTTGTGGTTCGAGCGCCACTTCGCAAAAATTCCCGATGAATAGGAGCATTCTACTATAGTGCGATCGTCCCCCTTGCACTGCACTCGGAAGATGATTATGCCGATTCAAAGCTCAACGATATTATTCTGCGAACCAATTCCCAATTCCCCATATGAACACCGAAAATCCAGATTCAACAGATCAAAGTTCCGAAATAGCAGATACCAGCGCTAATCCCCCATCATTCACCCTTCCCCCCGCAGCGCAACGCCTTCCCGCGTGGCGGCTGTGGGTTCCTTTGCTGCTGCAAATCGGACTAATTGCCGCCGTACCAGCTCCCGCAGTTTACACTTTTATTACTGGCAAAACAGTTGTCCTGCAAACAGCACCAGTAGATCCTTACGACTTTTTGCGCGGATATTACCAAGTTTTGAGCTATGATATTTCCGATCGCACAAATCTGCAAAAACTCCCCGGCTGGAAAGATTTACCTGCCGAAAAAACACCTTGTCCGCCCGGGGTTGCTTGTCCACAAAATACACAGAATGTCAAGCCGCCAACCAGTTTTTATGTAATATTAGAAGCGCCAAAAACCGCGACTAATCCCGGCCGCCCCCAAGCTTGGAAACCCGTCCGCGTCAGCCTAGAAAATCCCGCCAATTTGCCCGCCAACCAAATCGCAATTAAGGGCAAATATAACGGTTGGCAGATGGAATACGGCTTAGAAACTTATTATATGCCAGAGGATGAAAGGGAAAAAGTCAATCAGGACATTAGCGAAGCTCAAAGGAAGCAGCGACAATCTTTTTTGGTAGAAGTAAAGGTTGACAAAACAGGCCATGCTGTGCCTGTGAGTTTGTGGGTGCGCGATCGCAATTATCGATTTTAGCTGATATCTTGTACCATTGTCAGCAACAGGCAAGATGCCTGTTCCACAAAATATAAATTTTCTTGTGGAACAGGCCGAAAAGCCTGTTCCTAAACAAGTAATTGAGAATGTTGCAACATATGAGTTTTAGCCAATTTAGCCAAAAGGTCGATCGACCTTTTGCCCTTGTTTTGAGTATTTTGGCTTAGGGAGGGGGCCTAGGTTCGGCGATTCCCTACCGCAACGGACTCCCAGGCGCGATCGGGATAGCTTCGCTCGCGCGGACATTTCAATTGCCGACAACCCAGGAGAATCTATTAAGATATATAAGACTTGCAAAAATCTTGCCAGTTCAAGGGCGCAAGTCATGAATCTACTGGAGCTTCTCATGTTAGCCGAGCTAATCTCTGCCAGACGAATACTCAAGACCAAACTCCTCGACTTCTTAGGACTTCCCGAAAATTGCCAAGACCAAACCGATCATCTCGTCAACCGAATTGTATCCCTGCTGGAAGCAAATCCAGCCGAACAAGAAAGATTTTGGGAGACATTCAAAAGTGAATTAGCCGTCGATCCGGTAGAATTAGAAGCAATACTCAAGTGTTCGCCAGCAGAACGCCAGCAGTGGATTGAACAAGACAAACTCCCTATTCTAGAATACCGCTCTTTCCGCAAATCAGGAATCCATCTCGAATATCCCGTTCACGACAGAAGATTCATCTTAAGTCTAACGCCAACCGATATTAATAACTGGCGCAAAGAACCCAAAGGGCAGATTAAAAATAATCGCCAAATACCCACCCCAATCAATACAGAAAAGCCTGAAGAAAACGAACAATCACGAGTAGCTTTTAGTTCAGCTTGGGAAAAAATCATTGCCGACTGGAAAGAACAAGGTTCGGCGGAAATTTCAGCAACCTTCCAGCTAGCTTACTGGACAGTTTGGGCGTCGCGCTGGGCCAAAGAAAATCAGCTCAACAGCTTTAAAGCAATTAAATATAAGGAAGTCTACGAAGCTCACCAGCAGGAATGGTACCAGCGAAAAAATCAAGCAGTCAAGTTACTGATTGAAATGCCTTACGCCATGCTTTACTTCTACCGTCCGGCAGATTCTGACAAATTATATCTCGAATTGTGCGACGACCACCAGGAAATGATGAAAGATGACTACTATTGGGATAAGTGGGATTTTTTCTATCAGAACCGCAAGCTGGTAAATAGATGCCGCGAATGCGTGTACTCCGAAACCAAAGATTATTACTCGCTTTACTACCTGGAAATCAAGAGCGACAAGTTTCCCGATTTTAGTTTTTCTTTCCACACGCCGTATACCATCGGCAGAAAATTTTTGCCGCATCCAGAAACGCTACCTTATGTAGACCACGTAGAACAGGACGGCATTTTTCGCTTTGGCCGTCCGCTGCTGGAACAAGAGAAAGTTATTCACACAGAAAAGGATGTATTGCTTAAGTTTGAGGCTGCTTTGGCAGCAGCGAAAAAGTTTTCTTAGTTGTTAGTTATTAGTCATTAGTCATTAGTTGACAAGTATAGTAAGATGCGCGCGCCGACCTCAGAAACCGGGTTTCTTCCGAGATTTATCGTCACTCAACCCAAAATTCGTAGAAACCAGGTTTCTTACCCGCGCACTCACTAATGACAACTGTCAACTGACAATTGTTAACTGTCAACTGACTTTTGAAGTTGGATTACTTGAATGCTGCCGCCAGCACAAATTTTGGGTTGTTGAGCTTCTTTGGAATTGTACGATCGCCATCCCACTTCTGCCAACAAACTCCCCAAGTCTGTTTCGAGCAAATTCCAAGCTGTTTCTGTCTCAAACAAGCACAAAAAAACAGCCAACCCTGGCCAAAATACCTGATTTGTGGGCGAGTGAAAATCTACCAAAATGAATAGACCACCGGGCTTGAGTACGCGGTATACTTCCTCAAAGATTTGTCGCAATTGTGCCCGATCGCATTTCGTGCATCGCAACACTGCTGTGTACCCAATCAAAATGACAGTCGCCAAAAGGCATGGACTCGGCAAAAGCTTCTACATAATTGGCTGATTGCACATTTTTTTTTGCCCGTTCCAGCGACAATGGCGAAGCGTCGATTCCTGTGACATCCTGGAAATATTGCACCAGAAATTGCGTAGTTTGACCGCTACCGCAACAAAGGTCTAAAATTTTAGTTTCGGCGCTGATGGTCAAATTTGCCCAGGCTAGTTGACCCAAACGAGCATTGCCGCCTACGCTCAAAGCAGCCAGACGCGCGATCGCATCGTAGAGACGCTGATACCGATAACTTAAATCTCTAAAAAATGTTGCCACAGTCAAAATTATGTATACCTTGTTATCGACTTAAGATATCATCCGAGAAATTGGGTAGAAACCCCGTCCTTTTAGGACGGCTTTGTGTTACAATATAATTTGTCAATGACCCACCCGCGACTATGTGAACATAAACCCTAATTAATAAGTTTGCGACAACCGCAACGGGAAAGAAAAATAGGTAGACCGGGAAAAGAGGACAGGGCAATGGGCAGTCCAACCCTAGAATCAAAACTACGAAGAATTCCGTTTGGTATTCGACACGTAAAAACCGCAGGGCTTGCGGGGTTAGTCTGTGGAGCGAACATAAGACCAAATCTCTTTGAGGGTGGAGGCAGTTGCGAAGAAGCAGAAATTCAAATCGCGAGGTTTGGGAATCCCCGTCCGCGACGGTCGGGGTGGATGTCAAGAGGCTATATTGTTAAAATAAGTAACAGAACTGAGACGATGGGAGAGCTGTAACTGCTATGGGCCGTGTGGGAGTATTGCTATTAAACTTGGGCGGGCCAGATCAAATCGAGGATGTCCGTCCTTTCCTGTTCAACTTGTTTGCTGACCCGGAAATCATTCGCATTCCGTTTCCGTGGATGCAAAAACCGCTCGCCTGGTTGATTTCGACTCTGCGTTTTCAGAAATCTCAGGAAAACTACCGCCAAATCGGGGGCGGCTCTCCTTTGCGGCGGATTACGGAGGAACAAGCCCTAGCGTTGCAAGAACTCTTGCAGTCCAAGGGACAGGATGCTCGAGTGTACGTGGGGATGCGCTATTGGCATCCTTTTACCGAAGAGGCGATCGCCAAAATTAAGCGCGATCGCATTGAACATTTGACCATTTTGCCGCTGTATCCTCAGTTTTCCATCAGCACCAGCGGTTCTAGCTTCCGGCAGCTAGAAGAAATGTGGGGCAAAGATCCTGCCCTCAACGATATCGAATATACGGCTATTCCTTCTTGGTATCAGCGGCCAGGCTACATTCAGGCAATGTCGGAACTGATAGCCCAACAACTAGACCACAATCCAAATCCCGATCGAGTTCACATCTTTTTCAGCGCCCACGGCGTCCCCCTCAGCTACGTAGAAGAGGCTGGAGACCCCTATCAGCGCGAGATTGAAGATTGCACTCGTCTGATTATGGAACATTTGAACCGATCGAACGAACACACTCTCGCTTATCAAAGTCGGGTTGGCCCGGTGGAATGGCTCAAGCCTTACACCGAAGACGCGATTACTGAATTGGCAGAAAATGGAGTCCAAGATTTGTTGGTAGTTCCGATTAGTTTTGTTTCCGAGCACATCGAGACTCTGCAAGAAATTGACATGGAGTATCGAGAATTAGCAGAAGAGTCGGGGATTGAAAATTTCTACCGAGTGCCGGCACTGAATACTCATCCGGTGTTTATTGAGGCCTTGGCCGATTTAGTCATCGAGTCGATCGAATCTCCCAGCGTTAAATTCTCGGATGTGATACGCCCTTCCAAGACAGTGAAAATGTACCCTCAAGAGCAGTGGGAGTGGGGTTTGACCACGGGGGCGGAAGTCTGGAACGGTCGTGTGGCGATGATTGGTTTTGTGGCACTATTGCTGGAATTAATTACGGGTCAGGGCCCGCTACATTCGATCGGATTGCTTTAAATTGACTGTTGACAGTTGACTGTTGACTGTTGACAGTTGACTGTTGACTATTATTACAAATGACTAATGATATCAAATCCGTTGGTATCGGAATTATTCATCACTCTCTTCTGGAGACTCAGCGCCCTCTGCGGTCTCTGCGGTTAAATCATTCCGAAACAACCGCAAACAATATGACTAATCACCAATAACTAATCACCAATAACTAATCAATAATTAATCAGGATCGCGCTTGCGGCGGCGGGGATTTCCCCTATCGCCCGGTATTCCCTGACTTTTGTACCAGCGATACCACTCTTTAGAACTGCGAATTGCCAGCCACAGCAGGATCATAGCAACTAACCCTCCCTGCCGCGGCGCGTCAAAGGCAAACAAAACCAAGGAAATGCACAGAACATCTTGCAGGAAAATCACCCAAATCGGCAAACCCCGCAGCCGATAAAACCATCCAGCTTGTACCAGTTGCAGCACTAAAGCCAACAAACCCCCGACAACACCAATTATCCACAGCATCCAAGGGTGAGCAATAATTTCCTCGATCGAACTTACTTGAGCGATCGCAATTCCCATAATTGCTCCTACAATGGGGCTGAAAATAATTTGCACAATTTGCAGTACCCGCTGTCCTACAAAGGTTTTAGAAGCAAATAACTCTAACAGCGACCAACTCACCAAGATGGTGATAGCCACCTGGGGGGGAACCCCCGATAATAGAGGTATTTCCGACCAAAGTTTGTCAATCCGCAACAAACCAATTAACAGCAGGGGCATGGCAATTCTCATACCCCCTGCCGCAGACGCAGAGAGTGCGGCTAGGAGTCCAACCATAATAATAATTCAGTTTCTAACGTCAGCTAAAGCCTCGATCTATTTCAGAATTTAATTCCCCTGATGGCTGGCTGTGATTTGAGCTCACGAACTCAAATTACTCCTTGAGCTTAAATATATCCCTCTATTTTAAGTGTATTTGCTTAATCTCTGCTTGGGAGTGCGATATTGTCGATCGACACAAGGTAGTTTGTGGACAGTTGACCGCTGACAGTTGACAGAATTCAACCTGGATTGTGATTAAATTAGCTTAAGCACTCGAAGCCTTCTTCTCTCTGACAACAGTCAACAGTTAACAGTCAACAGTCAACTAACTTCTTATGTCTGATTCATTATTTGCCGATGCCAGTCGCCGATTAGAACGAGCCTTAAAATATGTGTCCCTTTCCGAGGATACGATCGAACGGCTAAAATATCCCAAATCCAGTTTAATAGTATCGATTCCTGTGCGGATGGACGACGGTTCCCTGCGAATTTTCCAAGGTTATCGGGTGCGCTACGACAATACCAGAGGCCCGTCTAAAGGAGGAGTGCGCTATCATCCGGGAGTATCCCTTGATGAAGTGCAATCCTTAGCATTTTGGATGACTTTTAAATGTGCGGTTCTCAACTTGCCCTTTGGAGGAGCCAAGGGCGGAATTACTCTCAATCCCAAGGAATTGTCCAAACTGGAATTGGAACGGTTGAGCCGGGGCTATGTCGATGCGATCGCAGATTTCATCGGCCCCGATGTCGATATTCCTGCGCCGGATGTCTACACCAACCCCATGATTATGGGTTGGATGATGGATCAATACAATATTATTAAGCGGCAGCTTTCTCCAGCGGTTGTGACTGGAAAACCAGTGACAATTGGTGGCAGTTTGGGTAGAGATACGGCAACAGCAATGGGTGCTTTTTTTGTAGTACAAACTATTTTACCCAAATTTGAGCTAAATCCTCAAGATACAACTGTAGCAGTACAAGGTTTTGGTAATGCCGGTGCAGAAATAGCAGAACTGCTCTGGAAAGCAGGTTACAAAGTTGTTGCGGTCAGCGATTCCCAAGGGGGAATTTATGCTAAACAAGGGCTGGATATCCCCAGTATTCGAGGCTTTAAAAACTCTAACAAAGGTATCAAAGCTCTCTACTGCGAAGGTTCGGTTTGCAATATTATCGAACACGAAATATTGACAAATGAACAGCTTTTAGAATTAGATGTAGACGTGCTAGTTCCAGCAGCTTTGGAGAATCAAATCACTGAAGCGAATGTTAATGATGTTAAGGCTAAGTTTATTTTTGAAGTAGCTAACGGGCCGATTGATTCGGCTGCTGATTTGATTTTAGAAGCGAGGGGAATTCAGGTAATCCCTGATATTTTAGTCAATGCCGGAGGCGTAACGGTTAGTTATTTTGAGTGGGTGCAAAATCGCAGCGGACTTTATTGGACGCTGGAGGAAGTCAACCAGCGGTTGAAGCATAAAATGGTCGAAGAAACTGAGGCAATTTGGAAAAAATCTCAGGAATTGTCAGTTTCCATGAGAACTGCTGCTTATGTGTACGGGTTAAATCGACTCGGAGAAGCGATGAATGCGAAGGGAACGCGGGATTATTATGTGAACGGTTGAGGGAAGTGCGGTAAGATTGCCCGATCGTACAATCTTACCGCAGCTATTCGAGAAGAGTTCAGTCTACGAACCGACTTGGCAAAACTTAGGAATCAGAATTAAATAACCTGCAATGCTATTTTCTTGTGGGATGGGCGTCTCGCCCGTCTATAAGGGACGGGCGAGACGCCCATCCCACAGGCTTATGCAAATTATTTAATTCACGATCCTTAGCTTTGAATTATTGGCGAATTTTAGGCATCCACGCAGCAGTTTATTTAACCGCCACTTTGGTGCTACCAAAGACGAAAGATGTTTTTAAATAGAGATTTTACATAGAGATTTTACATAGAGAGAAATGTGTTAATTTCTACGAACTACTTCATGGTACAAGACCCGCAGTTATGATGTATGGACAACCACCTGATGCAATGATATCGGAAGTTGCTGCATTTGGCTTTTGGGATTTTAAAATCCCAAAAGCCTTTCGAGCCAAATTATTTGAACGCTACCCCTTGACAGGTCAAGAAAGTATCTACAAAATAAATAGATCAACCTTGCAAAAATTCAATTAAAGCATCGCCCATCGCCCGACAGCCAACGAGTTTCATGCCTTCCGACATGATATCACCAGTGCGATAACCTCGATCCAAAACTTCGACAACTGCTTGCTCGATTTTATTAGCAGCTTCCGGCTGATTTAAGGCGTAGCGCAGCATCATTGCCGCGCTTAAAACTTGGGCAATGGGATTTGCTTTATCTTGTCCGGCGATGTCGGGTGCGGAACCGTGCACGGGTTCAAAAACTCCCGGCCCGGTTGCTCCCAAACTAGCAGAAGGCAGCATTCCAATACTACCAGTTAACATCGCCGCCGCATCCGAAAGAATGTCGCCGAATAAATTGCCGGTGACAATTGTATCGAACTGTTTCGGCCAGCGAATTAACTGCATGGCGGCGTTGTCAACGTAGAGGTGAGAAAGTTCGACATCAGGGTATTCTGAAGAAAGGGCAATAATACGATCGCGCCACAGTTGTGAAACGTCCAAAACATTCGCTTTATCAACGGAACACAGCCTTTTGCCCCGCTTAGAGGCCGTCTCAAAAGCGACTCGCCCGATTCTGTCAATTTCCGACTCGGTGTAAGCCATTGTATTGACGCCGCGTTTTTCGCCTGTTTCCGTCTCAAAAATGCCTTTGGGTTTGCCAAAATAAATGCCGCCTGTGAGTTCGCGGATGACCATAATATCCACGCCTTCGACAACTTCCCGTTTCAAACTAGAAGCATCAACCAATTGCGGTAAAATAGTCGCAGGACGCAAATTTGCAAACAATCCCAATCCGGCGCGCAGTCCTAATAATCCCGTTTCCGGGCGCTGTTCGCGGGGCAAATTATCCCACTTGTAACCGCCAATAGCTGCTAACAATACTGCATCGCAGTTGCGGCATTTTTCCAGTGTTTCTTCGGGTAGCGGATTGCCTGTTGCGTCAATAGCCGCGCCACCCATTAAAGCTTCTTGAAATTCAAAGCCGATGTCCAATTGTTGACCGACAAGTTTCAGGACATCTACCGCTACAGCGATAATTTCAGGGCCGATGCCGTCTCCTGGTAAAAGAGTGATGCGGTAGTTTTGAGTCATATCGATTTAGGAGTTTTGATTTGAGATTTGAGATTGAGTTGACGGGAATTATTTAAGTAGGTAAGTACCAAAAAACATAGTATCTTGTAGGGGCGGGTTTAGCTAACAACCTCTGGTACAAGCGAGTGAAAAAGTGCAAAACCTGCTCCCTCCCTCATGTTTATTTGTAACCACCTACTGAGCAATGCCAGACATTCTCACAAGGCTATAATCATATCAGGATAAGCAACCTCAGAATTCATTATGACATTCCCGACTTACCCGCCTGCTCAAGCTGAACCGCCTCTAGACCCCCAGCAGAGTTTGCCAACAATGTATGATTTACCTAGCGAAGACCCAAAGGAACCCGGTTTGCTAGATACATTTCATTTAGATCAGCCGCAACTTTTGGAATTCACGTTTTTGCCGCCGGGATGGGATGCGGAACAAGTCTTTACAGCCAGTGACCTAAATTTGTATTACGATGCAACACAACCGCGCTGGCATAAACGCCCGGATTGGTTTGCTGCGGTGGGTGTGCCAAGGCTTTATCAAGGGCGCGATATGCGTTTGAGTTATGTAGTTTGGCAAGAACGGGTAAATCCGTTTGTGGTGGTGGAATTGCTATCGCCGGGAACTGAAGATGAAGATTTAGGGCGGACTGTTCAGCAAGCTGGGGAACCGCCGACTAAGTGGCAAGTTTATGAACAAATTTTGCGGATTCCTTACTATTTTGTGTTCAGTCGCTACACGGATGAATTGCGAGCTTTTCATTTTGTAGGAGGCCACTATGAACCTGCAGAATTAATTTATGGGCGGTTATTTATTCCTGAGTTGCAGTTGAGTTTAGGTTGGTGGCAAGGCACTTATAAGAGTATGAATCGTTTGTGGTTGCGATGGTTTACGGCCCAAGGAGGTTTGATTTTGAGTCCGAGTGAAAGAGCGACGGCGGCGGAACGGCAACTGATAGAATCTCAACAGCAAGTAATTGAAGCTCAACAGCAACTGACAGAATCTCAACAGCAACTGACAGAATCTCAACAGCGAGAGGAAAGACTAGCGGCGCGGTTGCGGGAGTTAGGCATCGATCCTGAACAGTTGGTTTAACTGAGATGTTGCACCATTCTCAATTACTTTTTAGAAACAGGCAAGATGCCTGTTCCACAAGAAAATTCACTCTTTGTGGAACAGGCATCTTGCCTGTTCTTGAGAATGGTGCAAGATGTGAGTTTAATAGTTTTCGCACTCAGGCCTGGTGAAACCCCTTTTCAACTCCTCGAATCCGCGCAACAGGAGTGAAATAAGATAAAAAGAGTTCGATCGCACGCACGTACAAAAAAATCGGCAAGGAGTCGCGCAGTGGCAGAGGGCGAAGGCACACCAACATCAGCACAGATTGACAATCGGGACTATTCATGGGCTTTTTGGCCAGTTGTCCCCCTCTATCCCTACAGCAAGCGGCACACCATCCGCAAAGAAATAGTCAAGGACACAATCTGGACTTTTGACCAGCTACAAGGCATTTTCTACGTAGTCGTGCCGATTCGGATGACAGTAATTAAACTAGAACCCGAAGGCCTTCTCGTCTACGCCCCCGTTGCACCGACTCCTGAGTGCATCCGCTTGGTAAACGAGTTAGTCGCAGAGCACGGCGAAGTTAAGTATATTTTGCTGACAACGGTTTCGGGCATCGAGCACAAAGTTTTTGTCGGCCCCTTTGCGAGGAGTTTTCCCGAAGCGCAGGTGTTTGTCGCGCCACAGCAGTGGAGTTTTCCGCTGAATTTGCCGCTGAGTTGGCTGGGTTTGCCCGCCAAACGCACGTCTGTTTTGCCCTTTGACAGCAGCAACACGCCTTTAGCAGATGAATTTGACTGGGCAATTCTCGGCCCGATCGACCTTGGTTTGGGCAAATTTGCCGAAGTTGCCTTATTTCACAGGCGATCGCGCACACTGATGTTAACAGATTGCGTGGTTTCCATTCCCGAAAACCCGCCCGCGATCGTCCAACTCGACTCCTACCCGCTGCTATTTCACGCCAAAGAAAGCGCCTCGGACACGGTGGCAGACACCCACGAAAATCGGCGCAAAGGGTGGCAAAGAATCGCCTTATTTGCCATGTATTTTAGCCCTAGCGTGCTGGAAGTGCCGCCGTGGTCGGGGGTGTTAGCCAGCGCACTCAAAGCGCCAGAACGCTCTAGGAAAGCTTATTTCGGGTTGTATCCGTTCAAGTGGAAAACAGATTGGGTGCGATCGTTTGAGGCTTTGCGGGGAGGAGGGCGGTTGTTTGTCGCGCCGATTTTGCAGACATTGATTCTCAACCGCGCGCCGAGGGAAACTCTCGATTGGGTGGATAAAGTGGCGAGTTGGGACTTTCAAAGGATTGTACCTTGTCACTTCGATAGTGCGATCGACTCCCGGCCCCGTGAATTTCGGCAAGCATTCTCGTTTCTGGAAAAACACTCACCTGTTAATTCCTTACCCGAAGACGATTTTAAATTGCTCAGGCAGATTGATGCCGGTTTGAATAAAACTGGTTTGGTTCCGCCTGCGAAAGAAAAGGTTTAATCTTACATCTTGCACCATTGTTAAGAACAGGCTTTCCGGCCTGTTCCACAATAAAATTTAGTTTTGTGGAACGGGCATCTTGCCCGTTGCTAAACAGGTAATTGAGAATAGTGCAACATCTCAGTTTAATCCGATATCTGTAGGGACACGGCAATGCCCATTTGTGTCAATAGAAGGAAGAAGTCATTAGTCTGTAGGGCCAGGTTTTACCAGCAAAATAGAACTGCCAAGCCAAATACAGATAAAGTCGCCCCCGCCAACTGAATTACGGAACAATCATTAGTCTGAAGAAAAAACAGCGATCGATTTGAGATGCTAGACTTTGAATTTTTAACTACCAAAGTTATCAAAAAGTTAAAAAATTAGTAGACTATCTCAGATATAATAAACCTCAATCATTTTTTGACCTTTTCTTATCTCTGAATTCTCTTTCTCAGCGCCCTCTGCGCCCTCTGCGGTTCATTAAAAAAAATCTTTCTCAAAAATGCTTGAGACTTGCGATATAACATTCTTAACACCCTTCCTTCCATCTAAAATCTAAAATCTAAAATCCCATGACTCGCCACCTTCTCAAGGCTAACTGCAAAACCGTACACTTGGGCGGTTTCTCTCCGAATATCGAACCTGCTTTAAGGGTGGATTCGGGCGATCGCATCGACATCGAAACCTATTCAGGATATTATGTTGCTGACAAAGCGCCGCCGGAATTTCTCACCCCGGAATTTTTAGATATTTGTCAGAATTTGCCTCCCAACCGCAAAGTTGGCCCAGGGCCGCACTTGCTGACAGGCCCGATTTATGTTAACAATGCCGAACCGGGAGACGTTTTAGAAATTCACATTGAGGATGTTTACCCAAGTTTACCAGTCGGATTTAATGCAATTCGCGCCGGATGGGGAGCATTACCTGACTATTTTTCCGAACCTAAATTGCGGTTTATTCCGCTAGATTTAGAGCAAAAAACTGCGGACTTTCCCGCAGGTAGCCGCCTGGGGATTCCCCTGCATCCTTTTTTTGGAATTATCGGCGTCGCCAATGCTGAAATTAACCGTTCTTCTATTCCTCCAGAGCGCTACGGCGGCAATATGGACAATCAGGAACTCCAAGCAGGAACGCGGTTATTTTTACCTGTTTTTATGCGCGGCGGTTTACTGTCCATCGGCGACGGACATTCGGCACAAGGAGACGGTGAAGTTGACGGTACTGCTATAGAAACTTCGATGAACGGGACTATTCAAATCATCTTACGCAAGGATTTTATTCTGACATTTCCGTTTGCAGAAACGCCCACTCATATTGTGATTATGGGATTCGGTAGAACATTAGATGAAGCGTTTGAGATGGCGGTAAAACAGACGGTTTATTGGCTGCAAAAGTTGGCAGGTTTCAAAGAGGAAGATGCTTATGTTTTGTGTTCCATCGCGGTAAATTTTCGGATTACGCAGGCTGTCAACAATCCCCAAAAAGGAGTTCACGGAATGATGCCCAAGTGTATTTTGCCGGAGGTGAAAATTATTGGTCACCGAGTTTGAGGTAGTATGGTAACACGCGATCGACAAAAAAATTAGGATCGCGATCGCACAAACTACACAAATTTGTCACTGCTGTGGTCGATCCGGATCGCGCTCCTGTTGACAATTAAGCTTAAAATGAGATAAGTTAAGAAATCTACCTAAATCGAACTCAACATGAAAAACCAGACTGACGATGTTGCAAAAAAAGATTTAGTCGATCGAGCTTTTGGGAGTGCAGCAATACCAGATCCAACAGCGTGGGTGCACGAACATTATTTTCTGGCTAATTTCGCCGATACTCTGGCCCACATCCAAGAACATATGTCTGAAGACAGTTGCGAAATCGGCGAGAATGGTGAGTCGGACGAGGGGCTATTATCGATCGATGCCAAAATTAGAGATATGTTGAGAGCTACTTTTAGCGACGACGGCTGGCAGTATGTCGAAAGTTTATTGTGAGTTTGGTAAAATCCATAAGTATTTGTACGTTCATAACTTGAGAGCGTAAGTTATACCAGTTTAAAAAAAGAATCTAACTTTAGGCCGGTGATCTAAACCATTAGATCATTCGTTAATCCCACCTCTTTAATATCAAATCTCAAATAATATCAGTTTCCTCCCCCAACACAGACTCGCAACTCAGAGTGGCTGCGTGCATTTCCACCCAATTTGAAGTAAATTTGACTATTGTGATGTAGGATACTTTAGATGGGGGGGAAATTACTGTCGCTAGGAATTTCGAGAGATCGCAAAAACGCTGCACTTTCTTCCGGCAAAGCAGTATTGATAAACATCCCGCTGCCCAATTCAAACCCAGCTTGCTTGGTGACTCTGGGAATAATTGCGATATACCAGTGAAAGTATTTTGTTGCCCGTTGGGCGATCGGCACCGATCGAATATTATAGTTGTAATCGGGATTGTTCAATCCGTAATAAAACTTAGCCAGTACAGTTTTCAAAGTATCAGCAAGATCCGTAATTTCCGCATCAGTAATTTCATCAAACGAAGAGGAATGCCGGCGCGGAAAAATCCAAGTATGAAACGGTGAAAGTGCAGCGTAAGGGATAAAAGCCACAAAATGTTCACTCTCACAAATCACTCTTTCCTCCGCCGCTAATTCATCTTCCAAAGTGCGGCAAAACAGACATTCTCCCGTGTCATCAAAATATCTAATAGCTTCGTCGATGCGGCTACGAAATTGGCTGGGCACAACGGGCGTGGCTGCTATCTGCGAGTGGGGGTGTTCTAGTGAAGTTCCGGCACTTTCCCCGTGATTTTTGAAGATAATAATTGTTTCAATGTGGGGATTTTTTCTAATTTCTACATAGCGCTGGCGGTATACTAAAAGTATGTTTGCAACTTCTTCAACGCTCAACAAAGCTGTCGTTAAATCGTGTCGCGGGTGTTCGACAATTACTTCGTGAACTCCAATTCCCGCCATCGTGCGGTGAATTCCCGATGATATCCTCATCCATTCTGCTGTCGGGGATAGGGCGGGATATTTGTTGTGAATTGCCCTGACTTTCCAGCCGGTGCGATCGCCCAAACGGCAAGTTTCTAAGGTTCCGTCTTCCTCATTTCCCACACAAAACGGGCAATCTGCCCGGTGCGGTGGCACTGCTGCGGCTGACTTTTTTTTGTTAGCGAATTGATCCGGTCTTGTCGCCCGTTCGGTGGCGATGATTACCCAATCTCTGGTAATTAGATTTTGTCTAAGTTCAGACATTTTCTTACCTTCAGTTTCCGGGTTTAACCGTTTATTATTGTATAGAATGATGGGTTTTTTGTCACTCGCTACTGCAATTTTTTAACAAATCTTGATTTCTAATTTTCCCAGCCGTTTCCCAACAGAAGTTAACAACAGTTGGCATCGAGGATAGAGGGCGATTAGGGACTAAAGTGGTTGCTATCGATGTTACAGAATATCTGTCTAGGCAGTACAGGCAAGCACCGATTTTAACCGCAGAGATTAAGCCAACTGCAACTGCACATTCTGCAACTTGCAAATCGCTGTCAACACTTGCGCCAACAAGAGCGATCGCTCTGGGTCAGTCAAACTCAAGTCTGGTAAAATCTGATAAGTGCAAGGATTGCCCCGCGTCAGATACACAAACTGATAGTTACGTCCATTCGTCGTCAATCCCCAAACAGACGATTGCTGCTGCAAACTTTTATAAGCATAAGTCAGCAATTGCGGCAAACCGGCCCAAGGATCGATCGCACTATTTTTCGCCTCGACTACCAAAATCCAAAACTGTGCCGCCGCGAGTTCCGCATCCGGCTGATTTACCGCTAAAATATCCAAGCGCCCTTTAATTAAAGTATCCCCATCCTCAACCTCGATCGGGATGCTACCTTCCATTGTCAGCACGATCGGAATATCAAAAAATCCTGCTAATCTCATTAACGGTGAAAGCACTAAAAATTTAACGAGTTCTTCTGAAACTTTTCCTGCGGATAAGTAGCGTCGAAAGTCAGTTCTAATTTTTAATATTTCCTGCTGTTCTAATTCTGACAGCGGTTCCAAAGAGAAAAAATCGGTGAAGGCGTCTCCTTCTCGCTCTTCCAGTTTGAGAAGGTGGCGAACGTCATTTAGCGAAAGTTGGCTTGCTTCTAAATTTTGGGTCATGGCTTTAGTGCGATCGGCTTATCCAGTAAACTATATTATAGAGGCTTTGCTCGTGAGGTACTCCCCAATCAGCACCCAATTACGAATTACGAATTACCAATAAACTCGACTATCTGACAGACCAATCCTCTAAAGCCATTTGCACCATTCCTTCTACAGTCGCAAAATCTGCACGGGTAACAGGCCTTAATTTTTTGCGAGATTTCATATATTTGCGATAATTGATATAGTAGTCTTCAAAACAGGAAAATCTCTCATTAATCTCAGGAGTATTGAGAGGATATTCTAATCTCCAGTCTGAATTTGGTGTACATAATTTTGTATTTAGATCCCAGACTTCATGGGCATGGATAAAATCATCAGTTTCTACGAATATCCCCGCTACTCCGTTCGTCCAACGTTTGGCGATCGGCTTGCGTGGATTGAAATCAACCGTTGGTAAGTACACTTGCAGAGACAGCTTTCCTTTAGGAAAATTTTCCGACGGAGAGTATAACAAAGCAGCGCATATTTTGTTGCCAAGTATTTTACCTTGTTGGTTATATTTGGCAAATTCTAGAGATTTTATCAGGCCACTTGCATAGTAGCCACTTAGGATATTAAAACTCATAGTTGAACTGTAACCTAGAATCTTTTGGATGATGTTTAAAATAGGTTTTCGCTTCTCGCCATTACCTAATAAATAGCCTTGGATAAACGACGGAAGTGAATCAAATAATGAATTTTCTAAGATATCAATTTTAACTCGTGAGATTTTTTTCGTATTTAGTTGATTGAAAGTTAAATAATAGTCTTCTCTTGAATATTTAGTGATTTCATAAGTTAACAGCAAAACTCCTGGCAGCTTACTTTTAGCATAATCGATAGCAGTAAGAGAGAAGTGGGAAGCCACAGCCACAAGCAGAAAGCCCTGATTAAAATCTACACTTGAAAATTCCGAACTTTGAGGGCGTTCGCTCATTAGGCTATTTCTATATCGTATCAATTGGTCGATACTGTCTTTGCCGCCTCCTTTCTTTAATTCAACAAGAGCTAATTGACCTAAATTTGTTACACCTAAAATATCCGAGCGGTTTCCTTTATTGATCGAGAGCTGTCTTTTGATAGGTTCTAAGTTGAGCAAGGGTTTTAGATGCAACCAAGTAAATTCTTCTAGCAAAGCTTCGGATTTGAATAAAAACTTTCCTTTAAAATATCTCAGCATAATTAATTTTTTTGTGGTTGTTTGTATTAATAGCAGTCAATCATCCTCTAATTTGCAGCACTTGTCAATATCTGTCAAAATTTTGCGTCATGGCTTTAGTGCGATCGGCTCGTCCAGTAAACTATCTATATTATAAAGCCGTTAGCATAGGAGTGAAGCCCGTTTGATTTATTTTTATTAACTTTAAAAAAAACAGTTCAAACCATCTTCGGTTCGGGTATTATAATATTATCAATCCTTATCCGAACCACCAAGCAATGCAACTTGAAGACTATTTCAACTTCCTCAGACCCGATGATATTCGGCTCAAAGGTTCCCGCATTGGCATCGAAACCATTCTCTATGAATACCTGTTTCGCGCTCGAACTCCCGAAGAAATCGCCAACATTTATACATCGCTCACCCTAGAACAAGTTTATGCGACCATTTTGTACTACCTGCACAACAAAGAAGCAGTCGGTAAATACATAACCGAATGGCTGGAATGGGGCGAAAAAATGCGAGAAGAACAAACTCGTAATCCTCGTCCAGTATATGAAAAAATCCGCAAACTGAGAGCAGAAAGAGATGCAAGGAGAAAGGCTGATGGCAATCCAGTATCTCTTTGATGAAAATGTCGATCCTGCGTATGTCAATCAAATTCGCAGACGCAATCCCGATATGGTTGTTCTAGCAGTGGGAGAACTAACAGCACCTTCCAAAGGCACTCTCGATCCAGAAATTCTTATTTGGTGCGAAATCCACAATTTCATTCTTGTTACCAACAACCGCCGCTCTATGCCCGTGCATTTAACAGATCATCTAAAGCAAAATCGCCATATCCCAGGAATATTCATCCTAAATTCCAAGCTGAGTATTGGTCAAAATATTGACGAACTGATTTTGATTTGTGAAGGATCGTTTGATGATGAGTACCAAGATAAAATTGAGCATTTACCGCTACCATAATTTCTAATACAGTCCCAATATTTACAAAATTCCCCAAAGTCTTAAGGAAAATAAACATACTTTTGCCCCAACTTATGCAAAGAATAGTTAAAAAGACTAACCGAAGTTAAAGTTAAAAGCAATGTCACAAGATACCATCGAATCAATTCTTCATGAAAAACGCCTATTTCAGCCACCCGCTGAATTCTCTCAAAAAGCTCACATCAAAAGCCTAGAAGAGTACCAAGCCCTCTACGACAAAGCCAAAGCTGACCCCCAAGCCTTCTGGGCAGAACTTGCCGCCCAAGAATTGCACTGGTTCCAAAACTGGGATACCGTGCTCGACTGGCAACCGCCTTTTGCCAAATGGTTTGTCAACGGCAAAATTAACATTTCTTACAATTGTCTCGATCGCCATTTAACCACTTGGCGCAAAAATAAAGCCGCCCTAATTTGGGAAGGCGAACCCGGAGACTCCCGTACCCTCACCTACGCGCAACTCCACCGAGAAGTCTGCCAAATGGCGAACGTCATCAAAGAATTGGGAGTCCAAAAGGGCGATCGCGTCGGCATTTATATGCCCATGATTCCCGAAGCTGCGATCGCCATGCTAGCCTGCGCCAGAATCGGTGCAGTACACAGCGTTGTTTTTGGCGGCTTTAGTGCAGAAGCTTTGCGCGATCGGCTCAACGACGGCGAAGCAAAACTCGTCATCACCGCTGACGGTGGCTTCCGCAAAGATACCGCCGTCGGCCTCAAAACACAAGTCGATCAAGCATTAGCAAATGATGCCGTACCCAGCGTTACCAACGTTCTGGTAGTTCAGCGCACCAAACAGCAAATTGACATGGAACCAGGGCGCGATCATTGGTGGCACGACTTGCAAAAAGACGCCTCCGCCGACTGCCCCGCCGAACCGATGGACAGCGAAGATATGCTGTTCGTACTCTACACTTCGGGAAGTACCGGAAAACCGAAAGGAGTCGTCCACACCACAGGTGGCTACAACCTTTACACCCACATGACAACCAAGTGGATCTTCGACCTTCAAGATACTGATGTCTACTGGTGCACCGCCGACGTAGGCTGGATTACAGGCCACAGTTACATAGTCTACGGCCCGCTTTCCAACGGCGCTACCACAATCATGTACGAAGGTGCGCCCCGCGCATCCAACCCAGGCTGTTTTTGGGATGTGATCGAAAAATACGGCGTCACCGTTTTCTACACTGCACCCACTGCGATCAGAACATTCATGAAAATGGGCGAACACTTGCCCAACGCGCGCAATTTGTCATCTTTACGATTGTTAGGAACAGTAGGCGAACCGATAAATCCAGAAGCTTGGATGTGGTATCAGCGCGTAATTGGTAACTCAAATTGTCCGATCGTCGATACTTGGTGGCAAACAGAAACCGGCGGAATTATGATTACCGCTTTGCCCGGTGCAATTCCTACAAAACCCGGTTCTGCAACCCTACCGTTCCCCGGAATTGTGGCCGATATCGTTGACCAAGATGGCGAACCAGTAACTAACGAAAGCGGCGGTTATTTAGTGGTAAAACATCCTTGGCCGGGAATGATGCGGACACTTTACAACGATCCCGATCGCTTCCGCCGCACTTATTGGGAATATTTGCACCCGAAAGATGGCGAATTCGTGTACTTTGCAGGAGACGGCGCGCACAAGGACAAAGACGGTTATTTCTGGGTAATGGGCCGCGTTGACGATGTAATTAATGTCGCCGGACACCGACTCGGCACGATGGAAGTTGAATCAGCTTTGGTATCGCATCCAGCGGTGGCGGAAGCTGCGGTTGTTGGTAAACCGGATGAGATTAAAGGTGAGGAAATTGTGGCTTTTGTCACGCTGGACAACTCACAGCAACCTAGCGATGAATTAGTTAAGGAATTGAAGCAGCACGTTGTTAAAGAAATTGGGGCGATCGCCCGTCCGGGAGAAATTCGATTTACCGATGCTTTGCCGAAAACGCGCAGCGGCAAAATCATGCGCCGGTTGCTGCGTTCTTTAGCCGCGGGAGAAGAGGTTTCTGGGGATACTTCTACTTTGGAAGATCGGACTGTTTTGGATAAGTTGCGCGGCGGTTCCTAGGCAGTTTTTGCAACCGCAGATTTAGGCAGATTAACACAGATGAACGCTGATATAATTTGATCTGCGTTCATCTGCGGTTTAATTGTTAAATATGAGCTACAATCAAGATAACTTCTGGACTGGATCTGAGCGCGATGCCTCCACTACTTAGCAAAACCACAGATCAGCGAATTGTTCATCATGGAATGTGGGAACGGTTTAAATTTATCCAAAAAGGCTTTGAAGGCTCCCCTAGAGTGCGACTATTTTACTATGATGGGACGATCGAGATTCTGATGCCTGGAGAAGACCACGAAACTTTTGCTCATGTTATCGGTTACTTAGTGACTACTTTTCTCGTCGAACAGGGAATTTTCTTCAAGCCTACAGGGGCAATGACGCAGGAAAGATCGGGAGTTGTCTCTGTGCAAGCAGACGAATCCTACTGCATTGAGAGTGTAAAACCGATTCCTGATTTGTCGATCGAAGTTGTCTTTACCAGTGGAGGAATCAGTAAGTTAGAGCGCTATAAAGCTTTGGGTGTTTCAGAGGTTTGGTTTTGGGAAGATGGATTACTGAAGATATATCATCTCCATGACGGTAGCTATGAAAAGAGCGATCGCAGTCAGCTACCCGGACTCAACAACCTCGATCTCGATTTGATGAAACGCTGTATTTTGATGGCCGAAACTGATGCAGGGGAAGCTATTAGAGCGTTCCGTCGAGAGATGTAGCCGATCGCAATTTAGCAAATTATGTATGACGGTAGCAGCCAAGAAGCCGTCAGTATTTTGATCCGCTCAGTTTATTATTAAAAAAGCAGTGTTTTGCAAATTATATCAACAGTTTTTAGATGAACATATCTACCCATTCAATCCCTACATTTTACTCAATGCTCTTGCCCACAATTCAGGCTCTACAAATGCTTGGTGGCTCTGGAACTACGGCAGAGATTTATGACCGAGTAGCGCAGATTCTAAACTTACCTGACGAGGTGCTGGATCTCCCACATGGCAACAAATCCCAGAGTGCGGTTGAGTATCGACTTGGTTGGAGTCGTACTTACTTGAAGAAATACGGGCTGTTACAAAATTCGGCACGTGGCGTGTGGTCTTTAGTTTCAACATCTATAGATTTTGATATTCTGGATGCAAAAGAAATTGTTAAGGTTGTTCGAGATACTGACAAGAAAAATGTGAGGCAGCCAGATAATTTAAACAAAAATGTTGGAGCAGTTGAAACTTTAGAAGAAGCTGCATGGCATCAACAACTTCATCAAATACTGCTATCACTAGAACCTTCTGCATTTGAGCGTTTGGCACAGCGTCTACTACGTGAATCAGGCTTTATACAAGTAGAGGTTACAGGTAAGTCCGCCGATGGTGGAATTGATGGTGTAGGTATTGCCCGTATTAGTGGTTTCTTGAGCTTTCATGTTCTGTTTCAGTGCAAGCGCTATCAGGGTTCTGTTACGGCAAGTCAAATTAGAGACTTCCGTGGGGCAATGCAGGGACGAACCGACAAAGGTTTATTCATTACAACTGGGACATTTACCAGAGATGCTGTCAAAGAAGCAACACGAGATGGCGCACCCCCAATAGATTTGATTGATGGTGAGCAGTTAGTTCAACGACTAAAAGAGTTGGGGCTTGGTGTCAAGATAAAAATGATTGAGTCTGTGGAAGTGGATGCTAATTGGTTTACACAGATATAAGCATCTATTGTGAAACGATCGAGCATCAATCGATCGATCGCAATATTCGAGCGTGGGTGCTGCTATCGCCTGCACACTACATTTAGACGATCGCTCTTTTGTTATCCAAGATTCACGGATATACCAAAAACAGCTTATTTACCGCGCCACAGATGAACCGCATCGGCGTTAATTTCCGATCTTACCTGTAGCCAATCCTCCAGCAAGTAGTCATCATCGACTGCTTGCTTGTGCTGTTCGTCTTTGAGAATTGCCAAGACGTGAACTCCAGACGGATAGTTGACATGACGAATTTCTGGGTTATATCCCAAGTCTTGAATTTTTGCTAAAATGCGATCGACAGCACCGGCAACAGTAAGATCGACGGCAAGAATAATTTGACCGAGTTTAGCACCCGGTTTTACACATTCGAGAACAGCCATTACTCTTTCTCCCTATGCTATCTTAAATTTTTTTACTGTAGCAATGAATTATTTAGCTCATCTATTCTTATCAGAAGGCACGCCAGAATCGCTGATTGGCAATCTTCTAGGCGATTTTGTCAAAGGTTCGGCAGTCAATCTTTATTCCGAGGAAATTAGAAAGGGCATCAGTTTGCACCGAAAAGTCGATAGCTACACGGATTCTCATGCAGTAGTGCGATCGAGTAAAAGCCTTGTTTCTTCCCACAGACGAAGGTTTGCTGGAGTTTTGATTGACGTGTTTTACGACCACTTCTTAGCTAAAAATTGGCTGGAATATTCAGAAATTCCGCTCCGGGATTTTTCTCAGGATGTCTATAAAATCCTGCAAGACAACCGCGATATATTACCTGACTCTCTCCAGCGGGTGCTGCCCACAATAATTGCCCGCGACTTGCTTTCATCTTATCAGGAAATTGCCGAAATCGGCATCACTCTTACAAGAATGTCGGCGCGACTCAAACGGACAAATAACTTGGCAAGCGGCATAGAAGATTTGACAGCTAACTATCAGCGCTTAGAATCGGATTTTCGGGATTTTTTTCCAGATTTGATAAAATACGCGACTGTTGGAAATTTTAATATAAAAAACAAAAATTCCAGTTGCTAGTGATAACGAACTCGTGTATAATCCAAGCGATACCTGCATGAAATCTCAAATGCAACAGGGTTCAAAATATGGCAACCAGAATTCCGAACCTGCAAATAACTAAAGTAGTTGACGGCGACAGCATCAAAATTTCTCTCAACGGCAAAACCGAGTCTCTGCGCCTGATTTGCGTCGATACAGAAGAAAGTCATTCGGGAGGCTCCAAACCTGTAACTGCGGCGGGGAAAGCAGCTTCAGAAATGGCTAAAAAATATTTCGCCACAGCGGATGGCGGATTTGCTAGAGTTGACATAGAATTTGATACAGATGACCCAATAGAAATTGCGGTGGAAAAATACCGCGACAACTACGGGCGTCTGCTCTGTTACGTACATAAAGATGGAGAAAATTACAACCTCAAACTGATTCAACAAGGCTGGAGTCCCTACTTTGTGAAATACGGGCGCTCCCGATTGTATCACCGACCAATGACTGAAGCAGAATCGGCTGCCAAAGCTTACAACCTGATGATTTGGAATCCGATTACCAATGCCAAAATCCCCTGTCGAAACTATACTATTTTACTGCCTTGGTGGTCGATGCGCGGCTCGATTGTCGAAGATTTCCGCTTGTCTGAAGCAACTACAGAAGCGCTTTCTGTGAGGTTGCACTACCCGAAAATCTTAGCAGCTTCTGAGACAGCTAAGCCTATTACTATTTTCTGCGATTTACAGGCGGGAATTAATCAATGGATCGGCGGTCATGCTCGAATTTATGCAGGTTCATCGTATCACAGATTAGATTTGTGGATACCTGATGCTAAAACTGATGAAAAAGCTCCCTTGAAGCGGCTAATCGAGAAGCGTTATGCGGGTCTGGGACGGGGATATGTGTATGTCAGTGGGAAGGTTGAACAATACAAAGGGAAGCCTCAAATAGTTTTGAAGGATATCAAACAACTTTCAGACTTTCCCCGATAATATTTAAACTAGAGTTAATTTCATCAATTCTTTTTGCTACATAAGCTGTCGCGCATTTAAATTGCATATTCGAGGCGGGCGGGACACCCCACAAAAGTTTGATTTTTTTTTGACAGACAATTTAAATGCAGAACCGCTTATAATTTTCTTAGGAAGTACGATCGCGCAAATAGAGGGCGATGCTAAAAAACGAGCGCTCTCTATTGAGCCATGATATTCTATTTATCAAAAGATGCAGGAACATTTATTGCTGCATTGAAGGAATATCAAAAAATCTGCATCCTAATGGATTTGTGCGTGCAGATTGATTTTGAGAAGTTGTTATAGGAGGACTAGAGTTAGGAGATGTGCTATTCAATCCTGAGACGGTAAAAGATTTAGAAACGTTAGGATTTTTCCAGAGAAGGCTGGCAGAAGTGTTAGCAAGATTTGGTGACTCGGTAATTGTAATCTCCTGTGTTGCATTTACATTTGTCTGTGATTTTACAGTAGTTTGTGCCTGACACGGATAGGCAGTCATAGCAGAAATTACAGCAAAGCTTATAAACCTAAGATAGCCCGTTGATTTAATACCAATTTATTATGAAGTTGCACTTAATAAAGCTTCCAGGATATAGTCCCAACCACAGAGAGATAAAACTTCTTCATTTGTGAGAGATTTGATAATTATATCTAACTGTTCTTTTAGTCGATCTAGGTTGGTAAAATTTTCCCACTTGAACTCTTTTTTTACAGATAACCACAATCTTTAAAGCGGATTTAATTCAGGACTATAGGCAGGCAAATATATTGGCATCAGATGGTCGTGCCAGTCTAATAAGAGAGCTTTATAAAAAATACCATCATCCATAATAATTAGATTGAAATAATCTGATTATTTTTGAAAAAATCCATTTAAAAACTCTTGAAAACAGTTCCTATCGATGCGATCAAATTATTGATAACATTGTTCAGAGGTTGCTGGCTCTACGACTCCATAAACATAAAAATTGCCTCGCTTCCATTGCTTTTTGTCGACGGGTTTTACCCCCTTTAATGTAATCATTTTGCCCTGCATAGTAATCAATCCAAATCTACTCTCGTCCTGACAGCATATCCTTACAGGCTGTCCGGTTCCGAAATATTTAATCATTACTTTGATAATCTCCCACAGTTTTTTTTTGAAGTTTGTCTGTGCAACTTCGTTCACTTTATTACTTTGGGGTATTGGGACTTTGATGTAAGCTTTTAATTTATAATTAACTAGGTTATGTACGACTTTATAGCTCACTTTAATCCCGCATTTTTTTTCTAGCCATAGCTGTAATTTGCCATAACTTGTCTCCCTCTGATTCTGGCAGTTTTTTGATTAATTTTTCTCTGACTTCTGGTGGTATATGTGGAGTCGTGCCGGGAGCTTTTTTTACTGTTAGTAATTCGGTAATTCCACCTTGTTTGTATGTTTTCAACAACGATATATTGTTGATTTGTCTCGCTTCAGCCTCGTGGCTAATTCTTCTCTTGTTTAGATTTTTTTGGTGGCAATCCAGTATAACAGCAGTAATTTTTCTTTACTTACTGCTGTTATAGCCCGTTCGAGTCGTGCTCTAGTTCCTCAACCGTTTCTTGGATTTTTACCTGAAATTTGTTTGTTGCCCATATTGGATCTCCTCTACTTTAGCCTATATTTAGTGTACCTTCATAGTGAATTGGTATAAGTGTATTTAACTTATTTAACCCGTTAATACTATAATATTATCACCGCAAATCTGTAGCTGCCAATAGCTGCGCGATCGATCCACACTCCAGAGACTTAAAAGCTATGTGCCAATTACTGGGAATGAACTGCAATGTTCCGACAGATATTTGCTTTTCTTTTGAGGGTTTTTCTGCAAGGGGGGGCAAAACGGACGTTCATCAAGACGGTTGGGGAATTGCTTTCTTTGAAGGTTTGGGATGTCGCCTTTTTATAGACTCTAAACCTGCGATTGCTTCTCCGGTGGCAGAAGTAGTGCGTCGCTATCCCATTCATTCAACTAACGTCATTGCTCACATCCGCAAAGCTACGCAAGGCGAAATTGCCCTGGAAAACTGCCACCCTTTTATTCGGGAACTTTGGGGACGTTATTGGGTATTTGCTCACAACGGAAATCTCGAAAATTTTTATCCAGAATGTGCCGGAGTTTACAAACCGGTTGGCAAAACTGACAGCGAAAAAGCATTCTGTTTGATATTAGAAAAGCTGCGCTCTACTTTTCCTCAAAGTAAGCCTGCTTTAGCGGAAATTTACCCGGTACTGGAGGAAATTACTAAAACTTTGGCACAACACGGAATTTTTAATTATTTACTTTCCGATGGAGAACACTTGTTCACCCACTGTTCTACTAATCTGCATTATATTGTGCGACAAGCACCTTTTGCTAGCGCACACTCGATCGACGAAGATGTAACAGTCGATTTTCGGGAATTGACCAACGAGGACGATCGCGTGGCTGTTATTGCCACTTTTCCGCTGACAGATAACGAAGTTTGGACGCAAATTCTGCCGGGAGAATTGCTGGTATTTCAAGATGGTTTGCCGGTCAATTCTGGGCTGCTGGAGTTAAGTTAACGAGACTTAAACAAATTTAAAGCCTAAACAAAGCCCCAACCAGCTAAATGACTGGCTTTCCAGCTTGATTGATTAAGCCAAATTTGCCATCGCGCTTGACAGCGGCTAAGCCTTCCGAAAGACTGCCCGCCACCGAAAATTGGGGGGCGATCGCCCACTGGCTTGCTGTATTGATGTATCCCCACCTTTTTGAACCGCTAAGGATCGCGAATTAAATAACTTACAATTTTAATTGTTATTGTGGGATGGGCGTCCCGCCCGTCCCACAAACTTGTGGAAGTTATTTAATTCTCATTCCTAACTGATGCTAAACCTTCATTAAATGAGCGGGCGTTGCACAATTTGAGGATGATTATTGTGGGTGTCCCGCCTGCGGTGAAAATACATCGGACGATCTCAGGAACTGATCGCACAAAACAATCAAAATCATCCCGCAATTATGCAACGCCGAGTAGTTACAGATTTAGTTGTTGCTTAGCTTTCTACTGTCCCCGAACTGACAACAGAGGGATTAATTCGGTTTAACAGCCGCTAGAATTTGTCCTGCTGTCACCGTTTGCCCCTTTTCACAAAACAACTCGGCAACAGTGCCGGCCACATCAGCAGTAATAGCAATTTCCATTTTCATCGCTTCCAAAATTAATAGGCGATCGCCCTCTGCAACCACATCTCCAACATTAACCAGTACCTGCCAAACATTGGCCGAAACGTGGGCGACAACTGCCTCACAACCGATCGGCAAAGTAACCTCCGCCACTGTTTCAGAAGCCACATCCGCCGAGGATTCTGCGGCAGATTCAGCTTCAAATTCCCCGGATGCGGCCCAGCGATCGCGCTCTGCATTAAATGCGGCCTGCTGCTGCGCTTTAAACTCAGCCGCACTGTTAGCAATAGAATGCAAAAACTCATTGTATTCTCTCAAATTAAAAGTGATTTCCTCAACCTTTAATTTAAACTTCCCTTCGATAAATGCTTCCCGACAGCGGTGCAATTCCTCATGGGAAACCGGATAAAATCTGATTTGGTCAAAAAAGCGCAAAAGCCAAGGTTTACCAGACTGGAAATCCGCCGTTTGTTTGAAGCGATTCCACATTTGCACCGTGCGGCCGACAAATTGATAACCTCCGGGCCCTTCCATCCCGTAAACGCACAAATACGCGCCGCCAATGCCAACTGCATTTTCAGGAGTCCAGGTGCGGGCGGGATTGTATTTAGTAGTAACCAAACGGTGGCGCGGATCGAGGGGAGTGGCGACGGGCGCGCCTAAATAAACGTCTCCCAAACCCATCACTAAATAGCTAGCATTAAATACAATTTCTCTGACTTGTTCGATGCTGTCAAGCCCGTTTATGCGCCGAATAAACTCAATATTGCTGGGACACCAAGGTGCATCCGATCGCACAGACTGCATATATTTTTCAATGGCCAACAGCGTCGATTCATCTTCCCAAGATAAAGGCAAGTGCACAATTCGCGCCGGCACTTCCAAATCCTCGATCGCCGGAAGTTCCGCCTCCGCCGCAATCAGCGCCTGCATTAGCTGCTGTTGCGAAATCTGGCTGCCCTCAAAGTGAATTTGGAGCGATCGCATTCCCGGCACTAATTCGATAACACCCGGTAACGGATTTGCTTTCAAATGTTCCATCAAGGCGTGCGCCCGAAAACGCAAGTTTAAATCCAGCACCAATGGGCCGTATTCAACTAGAATATATTTATCCCCAGCTTGACGGTAAGTAACAGCAACCTGTCCCGGAGATTCGGGAATTTCGTGCAAAATAGGAGAAGCTGGAACTGCGGGCAATTCCTCCGCATTTTCCCCAAAAACAGGCAAGCAAAAAATAGTAAGTTGCCTATTTTGTGCTATTTCCCGCTGCAAAGCTTCAGCAAAACTCAAACAGTGAAAGCGAATGCTGTCCCCCGGTTTCAGTTGCCCGATTTTCCACAATTCCGACTGCACAATAGTAGCAGGACACACAAAACCTCCCAAACTCGGGCCGTCAAGACCGAGAATTACAGGCATATCGCCCGTAAAGTCGATCGTGCCGATCGCGTAAGCATTATCGTGAATGTTAGACGGGTGCAAACCCGCTTCTCCTCCGTCTTGACGCGCCCAGGTGGGCTTCGGGCCGATCAGCCGAATGCCCGTCCGCGTCGAGTTGTAATGCACCTGCCATTCTGTAGAGAAAAACATTTCGATGTCTGACTCAGTAAAGAAATCCGGCGCGCCGTGAGGCCCGTACAAAACGCCGATTTCCCAATTATTGCTGTAGGTGGGAATTAGTTCCGGAGGCAAAGATATTTCCGCTTCCAGAGTGGCAGTTTGAAGCAGTTTAAGCACATCTCCCGGACGCAGCGTGCGGCCCGCGTGTCCGCCAAATTTGCCCAGTACAAAAGTTGATTTGCTGCCCAAATAATCGGGGACATTAAAGCCGTGTTTGACTGCTAAATAAGTGCGGTAGCCGTCGCCTTGAATGGCTTTTAACTTGAGAATGCTGCCAGCTTTTACGGGAATTGCTGTCCAAAACGGCACCGATTCACCGTTTAGTGTTCCCTTCATAATTGCACCAGTCAAACTAATAACTGTATCGGCATTAAAGCGCAGAGTTGGACCTGTAGCTGTGAATTCCAATCCTGCTGTCGATTCGGGATTTCCTACTAAACGATTTGCCGATCGAAATGCCAGATGATCCATCGGCCCAGAAGGCGGCACGCCCACATCCCAATAGCCAATCCGCCCCGGATAATCCTGGATGCTGCTGTAGGTTCCCCCATCCAATACATCGATCGTTAAAGGTGCGTATTCAAAAGAGTTTAAAAAGCGCGTGCTCAGTTCGCCCCGGCTGAATCGGGAATCGTCCAAAATCTGGCGGAGGTAATCTAAATTAGTTTCAATTCCCGCTATTTCACTGGCATCTAAAGCAGCTTTGAGTTGAGCGATCGCCTGCGTTCGATTATCCCCGCAAACGATTACTTTGGCTAGCAGCGGATCGTAAAAAGGAGTAACCTCCGTGCCGGTTTCTATCCAACTGTCGCAGCGGACGTTTTCGGGAAACGCAACTTGATTGAGCAACCCGGAACTCGGCTGAAAATTCTTGCCGGCATCTTCCGCATAAATTCGCACCTCAATTGAGTGTCCCTGCGGCCGATAGCGGTACTCTTCCAGGGGAAACAAATCTCCCGAAGCCTGTTTTACCATCCACTCAACGAGGTCGATGTTGTTGACAGCTTCAGTAACGCCGTGTTCGACTTGCAAGCGCGTGTTGACTTCCAAAAAATAAAACTGTTTCGCATCGACATCAAATACAAATTCAACAGTACCGGCTGACTGGTAATTTACCGCTTTTCCCAACCGCACGGCTGCACTGTACAACTGATTTCGCTGTTCGTCGCTAATAGCAGGGGCGGGGGTTTCTTCTATTACTTTTTGATTGCGCCTCTGCACCGAACAATCTCGCTCGCCCAAGGCTATGACATTGCCTTTGCCATCTCCAAAGATTTGGACTTCAATGTGCCTAGCTGTTTGAATGTATTTCTCTAAAAAAACTGCGCTTTGTTTAAAATTGCTTTGACTCAAACGCTGTACTTTTTCAAATGCTTCTGCCAAATCTCGATCGCCAAAACAAGCCTGCAAACCGATGCCGCCGCCGCCTGCGGTACTTTTGAGCATCACCGGATAGCCGATCGCCCCAGCCGCTTTTTCCGCATCCTCCAAACTTCCTAAAAGTTCGCTTCCGGGAGTTAGCGGCACTTGATTTGCAGCGGCTATTTCCCGCGCGGTGTGCTTCAATCCGAAGCAGCGCAACTGACTCGGAGTCGGGCCGATAAATGCAATATTTTCGTTTGCACAAGCTTCGGCAAATTCAGCATTTTCGCTCAAAAAGCCGTAACCCGGATGGATAGCTTGAGCTTTTGTTTGGCGCGCAACTTCGAGAATGCGATCGAACCGCAAATAACTCTCGGCTGCGGCGGCTGCACCGATACAAACGGCTTCGCTGGCGGCGAAAACGTGCTTGGCGCGGGCGTCGGCTTCAGAATATACTGCTACCGATGCAATTCCGAGGCGATCGAGCGTGCGGATAATTCGGCAGGCAATTTCACCGCGATTTGCAATCAAAACTTTGTTAAACATTTAGGTAATTGGTAATTGATAATTGTTAATGGTAATTGGTAATTGGTGTCTCTTTACATCTTGTACTACCTTAAAGAACAGGCAAGATGCCTGTTCCACAAACATTAAATTTTCTTGTGGGGTGAGCACGAGAGCCATTGGTGTCAACTTAAAGCTGAAACCCTCCGTATTTCTTGCTGGTAGCCCAGTCTCGATCCCCCTAAATCCCCCTTAATAAGGGGGACTTTGAGCGCTCTTCCCCCTTAATAAGGGGAGTAGGGGTTGACTTTGAGCGCTCTTCCCCCTTATTAAGGGGAGTAGGGGTTGACTTTGAGCGCTCTTGTCCCCCCCCTTATTAAGGGGGGCTAGGGGGGATCGAACCCTAATCGTCAGACAGCAGATCCGTAGTACGTTTAACGTCTTTGTTGACACCAATTCACGAGATACCGCCCCTAAAAAGATTGCGGAGACAGTGCCAACCCTACATTTACACAGAATCCCAAACAATCAACTGAATCGGCGTAGGATTGTAAGCATTGCAAGGATTGTTCATTTGCGGGCAGTTAGAAATAGCAACCAGCGCGTTCATTTCGGCTCGCAAATCTACTGTACTTCCCGGATCAGAGATGCCGTCAACAATTTCAAGCGTGCCGTCTTCGCTAACCGGAACATTCATAAAGAAGTTGATATTGCTGACTAAATCTCGCTTACCCAAACCGTGGGGAAGAATTGCGGCGAGGAAATTTTCAACACAGGCGTGCTGGTATTTTTTATCTAGCCCAAACCGCACCGAATTGCTCTCGCAGCTACAGGCGCCGCCGGAGGTATCGTGCCGCCCGCAGGAGTCAGCAACTATGGTCATCATGGCTCGCCCTTCGTTGGAAATGAGTTGGCTGTTTGTAGTGACAAAGATGTTGCCTTGATTGACGATCGTATCGGGAGCGCTGTAGCGTTCGGAAGGGTCATCGGCATTGTAAACTAAAAAATCTACTGCTTGATTTCCGCCTAAATCTACAATGCGGAGAATCTGTCCTTTTTTGATGACACGGGACCAGGGATGTCTGGCTGGTAAAACTTCGTTATAAATTGCTGTTTCTGGAGCGAGGATTTGTTGGCTAGTTGCAGTCATGGTTCACTTTTTGTGATGGAATTGCAGAATTTTTTACCGCAGATTGGTGCGGACAAGATTGAGTGCTGGAATCGAGTCTATTGCACGAACAAAGCATCAGTGTTGATGAACCCGCGCACTGCTTCCGGGTTGGCGGTGCGGCACAAGTCGTCTGGTGCGGGTGCGGGGGTTTTGACAATCTGAATTTGGATGGGTTTTGGATCGTCGTAAGTTGAACCCGGATGCAGGATGTGGGGGCAATTCGAGATAATGGTCAATACGTTCATCTCGGCTCGCAAATCGATAAAACTACCCGGTTTTTCGCAGCCTTCGCGAAACTCCATCGTGCCGTCTGGTTTGACGGCAATGCGAGTAAATAAGTTGAGGTTAGGCATGATATCTTTTTTGCCCAATCCCCACCGACTTAGGGCTTTGAGGAAGTTGTCGCGGGAGTTTTTCCAGTCTCCTTCGCCGTATTTTTTGGCATTGCTAATGGCGTTGCTGCATCCTCCTAGCAAATCGTGACAGCCGGAGGTGTCTTGGGTGATGGAAAATAGGATGCGCCCCATGTCTGTGTAGATCGCCATGCCTTGTTTGAGAAAGGCGTTGAATTGAATTTTGGCGGTGTCTGCTGCGTTGAAACGTTCGATCGCATTGTCGGCGTTGTAGCACAGCATGGAAACGCCGCGAGAGCCTTCTAAATCGGTGATTCGCAGGGTGTTTCCCCGCTTGATGACTCCCGACCAGTACGCGCCGCCCGGTACGGTTTCTTCGATTAATACGAGGCTTGAATCGATTTGTGAGTTTGTGTCGATCGATGATAGTTGCACCATAAGTTCCTCTTGATGTATTTGGGTAGGTCAGCGAAATAAAACAATAGTATTTTGTAGCGGCCAAACCCGCCCTCTCCCAAAGTAATATTTATTTTCACTGATATCTTGCACCAGTCTCAAGAACGGGCAAGATGCCCGTTCCACAATAAAATTGAGTTTTGTGGAACGGGCATCTTGCCCGTTCCTAAATAGGTAATTGACAAGGGTGCAAGATGTTAAGTTTCCACTTACTTAGGTTGACCGTTGTACTGTTGGCGCGGGTGCAAAAAGTGCAAGTACAAACCTGTTTCTATTTAAGCAGCCATTGCAACTGCTTCCTGTCCGTTTACATCTTGCACCATTCTCAACAACGGGCAAGATGCCCGTTCCACAAAGAGTGAGTTTTCTTGTGGGGTGGGCATCCTGCCCGCCCAAAAAGTCCAACTACAAACCTATTTCTATTTAAGCAGCCATTGCAACTGCTTCCTGTCCGTGTTTCCGCATCAAATCCATGAGTTCGTCGCGGTAATCGTGGAATTTGGCGTGCCGTTTAATGCTGGGAGTGCGATCGGGCAAATTAATCGACATTTCCTTTCTCACTGTACCTGGACGAGCGCCCAAAGCATAAATCCGATTGGAAAGAAACACCGCTTCTTCGACATCGTGGGTAATCATAAAGATTGTAATCTGAGTGCGGCGCCACAAATCGAGCATGAATTCGTGCATCGATTCTTTAGTGTGGATATCCAATGCGCCGAAAGGTTCATCCATTAATAACACTTTAGGTTCAGAAGCGAGGGCGCGGGCGATCGCCACCCGCTGTTTCATCCCGCCCGACAATTCCTTCGGCAGCGACGAAGCAAACTGCGTCAATCCTACCACACTCAAATAATAGCTGGCTTGTTCGCGCCGCTTTTTCTTGGACACGCCTTGAAGTTTGAGGCCAAACTCGGCATTTTCCTGCACGTTCATCCAAGGATAAAGAGTGTAATGCTGAAATACCATACCTCGATCCGGCCCAGGCGAAACAACTTCCTTGCCATCAATTTTCACTTCCCCTGTTGTCGGCTTGTCCAATCCCGCAATCTGCCTCAACAGAGTAGATTTGCCCGAACCGGATGCGCCTACCGCGCAGATAAATTCGCCTTGCTTGATGCTCATATTGATGTCCTTGAGGACAACTAATTTACCGTTTTTCGTTTCAAAGTTTTTGTGCAGGTTGTTGATTTGTAGAAACATGAGTTTATCCTCTGTGTTGTAAGTAAAAAAATGACACCATTCTGACTTTTAACATCTGCTTACTGTTTCTGACTTGACCATTTACAAGAAACCCGCAGCAGATATTGAAAAAGCAAGTCAAAAGTCAGTCCGATCGCCCCAATGACAATCAGCCCCACAAAAATTTCATCGGTTCGGAGAAATCGACCGGCGACGCTGATCCGGCGGCCTAAGCCTTCGGTTGCGGCAATCAATTCCGAGACGATTACCAATTGCCAAGCCGCAGCTAAGTTGATGCGACTAGCATCAAGAATCCCCGGCAAAACGTGGGGAAAAATAACTTGAGTGAGGATTTCCCAGCGATTCCCGCCCAACATATAAGTAGATTCGATCAAGTCTTTTGGAACAAACTTGACTGTATCCATCACCATCAGCGAATTGAAGAAAAAGACGCCGATAAATATCAGCATTATTTTGGGTTCTTCCCCGATTCCCAAGTAGAGAATTAATAGGGGAATAAATGCTGGTGCGGGCATATATCGCATCAAGCCGAACATGGGTTCCAGCAAGGCGCGAATACTGGCAAAACTGCCCATCAGCACGCCAATTGGTATGGAAAAAACCAAGGCGAACAGAAAGCCCACTCCCACCCGCCACAAACTCGCTACCGTGTCTTTCAAAAGTTCGCGAGTGTTCCACAGCCGACCAAATGCCTCTAAAACTTTGCCGGGGGAAGGCAAAAATTTGGGGTCTACGTTGGCGAAGGTTGTTACTAGCCACCACAGCAGCAGCGGCAGTGCGATCGATGTTACGGTTAACCCAATATTGAGGGGTTGTGGTATCTCTTCCGCAATCCGCCAGAAAACGGTGGGATTTAGGCTTTTTTGCTTGAGGTGGGATTGGATCGATCGCGGATCGGGATTTGGTGGCATGATTTAACTGCGGAACGGTTGGGCGAGTAATTGGAGTAGATTTTGGGGATTATAAAAAGTATTTTTTTTACGGTTTTTTGTGTCTGCACAATCCTAAATTATGCCTTTTAGCTTTTACCTTCGGCATAAGCTTTTATAAAACGATCGTCAAATAATGTGCTGATATCTGGTTGGGTTTTTGCTAAATTTACATCGACCAGAAATTTAGTCATTTCGGCCGCCGCAAACTGCAATGATGTCATGTCATTTCCCGGTTGAAAGGCTTTCAAGTTTTCCTCGATCGTAAATATCTTAGTGCCATTTTCATATTCTTTGTATTCCTCGACGCTAACTCCGGCGCGGTTGGCTAGAATCTCGTAAGATTTCTCTTTATTTGCTTTCATGTATTCCAATGTTGCAAACCATGAATTGACCAGGGCTTGCACGCGATCGGGGTGTTCGCTGATAAACTTTCGCGTGAATACCAAATGGTCGGAAATCGCCCCCGGAAAATCTTTGGAACTAAACAGTTCCTTGCTGTTCGATCGTTTTAATGCTTGCGTGGTAAATGGCGCAAATACTGCCACCGCATCGACTTGCCCTCCTACGAAAGCTGCCGCTGCTTTGCCGGTTTCCAGCGGTACAAATTGAATGTCCCGCACTGATAAACCTGCTTTTCTCAGCCCTAACAGCAATAAAAAGTGATCGACTGTACCTTCCTCGGTTGCCACTTTTTTCCCTTTTAAATCGGCAACGGAATTGATGCCTTCGGCAACAATAACTTTGTCATTTCCCGTCGAGTTGTCGTTGACTAAAACAATTACTTGGTCGGCGCCACCTGATATAGAGTTTACTGTATCGCCGAGGGTTTGGCTGTTAGCATTTATCTGTCCTGCGGTGAGGGTGCTGATAGATTCTAAGTAGCCGTCAAACCATTTTAAGTCTACTGCAACATTGTTGGCTTCAAATATCTTTTGCTCTTTGGCAATTTGCCACGGAAACCAGCCTGGCCACGCGCTGAATCCGAGGCTAACTGCATCAGCACTTACTGAAGAAGCTGCTTCTGTTTCTGTCGTGGTTTTGATGTAAATTGCCGGGTTGACGCAGCCAACAGCGAAAAACAAGGTAATGAAAAATATGGCGCAGTAGGATAGGGGCGATCGCGTTATTTTTGGGGAGTAATATCGGATATTCATAGCATATTCTGGTTGCTGGTTAGAGGTGAATATGTCGATCGAGCTTTTGCACCTTTCTTGGCTTTGTTCGCTCCCGCAAACCCTTGATATACAAGGATAAAGCCCGAGAGTTAACGAACCGAGCCTTGCTGACCGATCGCGTTTCTCCCGGGCTTTTATCCCGCCGTGTAACTGGCTAGTGTTCCCCTCAAATTAATATAATATTGGGATGACCAGTCTGCTTCTCTCGGACCAGCACTCGAACTGTCTAAACAAAGTTAGAAACTGATTCAAATCGGAACCCTAGAAGCGGTTAAATTTTTCGGTTATTGTCTGTATAAATCCTGTTTGCAACCCAAAGAGTTATGCGAGACTGTCGGTAACAGCAGTGCGCTTAGCTTTTTGAAAGGTAAGCATACTGTAGCGTGCAATCTTACTAGATTGCTACGTTTCAAACGGTAACAGCAAGCTTGATGATAAACTGTGTAGAATGTTACAAAAAAGAGCTTTTCTCGGATTTGTAGAATTAAAGTTTTTGGAGGATAAAACCCGGCGGTTGGAAATCGCGAAGTTTACGGGCACACAGACTTGCACCAGCAAGGCCAGGATTGAAGATTTTTTGATAAATACTTCGATCGCCCTAGACTGGATGCGAATACGATCGACAATATCGACAATATCGACAATGCGGTAAACTAACATTCTATTTGCAATAACGATCGCCAAACACAGCCTGTGCTCTCAAATCCCTTAGCATGGGAACTATTCATCTCACTCTTATCTCCCTCTGCGTTCTCTGCGTTCTCTGCGGTTAAATCATTCCCATATAACCGGAATTGATATGAAGTCAACTCTTCAATCTAAAATCTAAAATCTAAAATCGACTGACGGTGCATTATGGAAAAACTTAACTACAGCAACAGTCTCGACATTCATTCGCTGCTCGATCGCTACCGCACCGGCTCGCTCGCGCCTGCAGATGCGATCGCGAGCGTGTACGATCGGATCGAACGCTATGCAGATCCAGCAGTATGGATTTATTTAGCACCGCAGGCGGAAACTCTCGAACGCGCCAAAGCCTTGGAAAGCCTAGACCCGCAACAATTGCCGCTCTACGGGATACCTTTTGCGATCAAAGATAATCTCGATTGGGCGGGCGTTCCCACTACGGCGGGATGTCCGCAGTTTGCTCGCACTCCAGGGCGATCGTCCGCAGTTGTAGAGCGTTTGTGTGCCGCAGGTGCGATCGCGATCGGCAAAACAAACATGGATCAATTTGCCACGGGATTGGTGGGAACCCGCACGCCCTATGGAGTTTGCCGCAATCCGTTCGATCGGCGCTACATCCCAGGCGGATCGAGTTCCGGTTCCGCCGCAGCAGTATCGGCCGGATTGGTGAGTTTTGCTCTGGGTACCGATACCGCAGGATCGGGGCGGGTTCCCGCTGCTTTTACCAACATTGTCGGGCTGAAGCCAAGTTGCGGATCAATCAGCACTCGCGGCCTACTACCGGCAGTGCGATCGCTCGATTGCGTTTCTGTGTTCGCTCTCACCTGTGCGGATGCGGCCTCCGTGCTGCAAGTAGCCAGCGGTTTTGACGCTGAGGATGCGTTTTCTCGCCACCCTGAAACGAAAGTTTTGCCGGATTTATTCCGCTTACGGGTGGGAGTTCCCGCAGACGGCGAACTTGAATTTTTCCGGAATGCAGAAGCCGAACAGCGCTACCGAGAAGCGATCGCGCGCTTGCAATCTTTGGGCTGCACGATCGCACCTATTGACTTCAAACCCTTTGCGGAGGCTGCCAAATTGCTCTACGGCGGGCCTTGGGTAGCAGAAAGGTTGGCCGCGATCGGCGATTTCCTCGACGCGCACCCAGATGCGATCGATCCGATCGTGTACGAGATTATCAGCGGCGGCAAACGCTACGATGCTGTCTCGGCCTACCGCGCGTCGTACCGGTTGGCCGAACTCCGCCAGCAAGCAGAAATTCAGTGGCAGTCAATGGATGTTTTGGCGGTACCGACCACAGGTACGATTTATACTGTGGCTGAAGTTGCAGCCGCGCAGATCGCCCTCAACACCAATCTCGGGCGCTACACGAACTTTGCAAATTTGCTCGATTTGTGCGCGATCGCAGTTCCCAGCGGGTTTCAAAGCAGCGGATTGCCCGCAGGATTGACGCTGATGGCTCCTGCGTGGCACGATTTATCCCTCTGCCGCTTGGGCTCTGCTTTCCACGCCAGCTTGGGGGGAACTTTGGGCGCAACCGGTCTACCGCTGCCCACCCTCCCGGAACCCGCCAGCGCAGCCAAATTTCCCTCAGAAGAACGAGTCAAAATAGCTGTGGTTGGCGCTCATTTGAGCGGTGAGCCGCTGAATTATCAATTAATCGAGCTCGGAGGTATTTTGGTGCGCGCCTGCCGTACTAGCCCGATTTACAAGCTGTACGCTTTGACGGGGACTGCGATCGGCAAGCCGGGATTGGTGCGTCAGATAGAGGGCGGTAGTGCGATCGAGGTGGAAGTTTGGGAGTTGTCGATCGGGGCTTTTGGCGGATTTGTCGCTAAAATTCCTCCGCCCTTGGGAATTGGTACGCTGGTGTTGGAGGATGGCTCTACGGTGCAGGGCTTTTTGTGCGAATCTTATGCTGTGGCGGGTGCGATCGATATTTCTCATCTCGGCGGTTGGCGAGGTTATAACTTCCGCTTTTAAGTTAAGTTAGAATTGCAAATTTCTACCCATCTTCAAAATCATGCCATCAGCAGTGCCACTTGTACCAATTCCCGTCACAACCCCAACCCCCACCAGCGGTACCAGTCCCGGAGGGACACCTGGGGGCAGGAATTTAACCAGCGGCCCCGACTCCTTCACGGGTACTGCGGGCGCTAACTTGATATTTGGTTTGGGTGGCCCTGACAGCATTTTGGGCTTAGGGGGAAACGATTCCCTCTACGGCGGCGACGGCGATGACTCACTGCTGGGCGACGCTGGTAATGACATACTGTTCGGCGGTGCCGGCCGCGACAGCGTTTTGGGCGGCGTGGGCGACGATACTTTCTACGGTGGCAAAGGTGCTGACTCGGCAAGCGGCGACGAGGGTAATGATTTGCTGTTTGGCAACCAAGACACCGATACTTTGTTGGGCGGCGCGGGTAATGACACGTTTTTTGGGGGTGCCGGCGATGACTCGCTGTTTGGTGGCATCGGCGATGACTGTTTATCGGGCGATCGCGGCGCAGATACTTTAACTGGCGGCGCCGGAAACGATACTTTTGCGATCGGGTCTGCGGCAGAGGGGGATGTGATTATAGATTTTACTAATGGTACTGATCGAATTCGCTTGACTGCCGGCCTCACTTTTAACAAACTCATCACTTCCGCTGGGTCTGGAACTTCGCCGAGTACAATTATTCAGCTTATAGACAGCAAGGTAACTCTGGCTACTTTGTTCGGAGTTGCCCCCTCTTCTATCAGTCAGGCGGACTTTATTTTTTAATGGGTAATGGCTAATAGGGAATTGGTAATTGGGCTGGCGGGTACTTTTTAGTTTTAAGTTTTTAAGGTTGAACTTTTTAACTCAAAACCGCTGTCGCATTGTGAGTAACGTTAGCTTTTGTATTCCCAAATAAAGCAATCTCAAAACTTTTCATCTTCCTTTTTCCTGCTTCCTTGTATAAGTTAAATCCTATACATTGCCCGTTGCATTCTTCCCTCTTCCTTCTTCCCTCTTCCTTCTTCCTTCTTCCTAATGACTACTGACGGTTTTCTCAATCTCAACAAACCTGCGGGCATGACATCTCACGACTGCGTGGGGCGAGTGCGCCGGCTATTGCAACTCAAGCGAGTCGGACACGGAGGAACCCTCGATCCTGCTGTGACTGGCGTCTTACCGATCGCCCTGGGCAAAGCAACCAGACTGCTGCAATATCTCCAACACAATAAAGCTTACCGAGGCACGATTCGGTTTGGCTTAACTACTGCTACTGACGATTTAGAAGGAGAAATTATCCATTCTCAACCGGTGCCGGAGTTGAGTTTAGAAAAAGTGCAAGCTGCACTGCCAAAATTTCTAGGAAAAATCGAGCAATTCCCGCCGAGTTTTAGTGCGGTTCAGGTGGGAGGAAAACGCCTTTATGAGTTAGCAAGAAAAGGCGAAACGGTCGAAGTTGCTGCTAGAAATGTTGAGGTTTTTCGGCTGGAAATCTTGGATTGGCGGCCGGGGGATTTTCCTGAATTGGATTTGTTGATCGCTTGCGGGGCGGGTACTTACATTCGGGCGATCGCGCGGGATTTGGGTGCGGTGTTGAATGCAGGCGGTACTTTGGCTTGTTTGACTCGCACCGAAAGTAGCGGTTTTTCGATCGACCAAAGTCTCAGTTTTGAACAATTGGAACTGCAATTGCAGGAAAATAAATTCTGCCCAATTTTGCCATCGGCGGTTTTGGGACATTTAGGCGCGATCGTCCTTTCCCCTGAATATACCAAACGCTGGTTTCAAGGACAGCGCCTCCCGATTCCCGAAACGCCGATCGGGCCAGAGGAGGAAAGTAGCCCCAATCCCCCCCACAACCCAATACCACAACCTCCCTATCCCTTACAGGTGTACGATCAAGACGGTAATTTTTTAGGTATCGGTCAAGTAGCGAACTCAGAGACAAGTACCATATTATCTCCTCAAATTGTGCTGTAGCTATCTAAAATAAAAATAAAAATAGGTATAATTGGTACTAAAAGTTAGCGGAACTCTAACCGCTGGGAATGCTCTCGATTCACCTAGCTTACAGCGGTATGGGACCAGATTTTGCTATTAATCTAATCCAACGCTGAGGTAAAAATTGTGAAAATATTGCTGATCGGATTAATCCGAGGCTACAAAATGGGGATTTCTCCTTACCTGCCTAACGCCTGTAGATTTCAGCCAACTTGTTCGCAATACGCGATCGAAGCAATAGAAAGATTTGGGCCGGCCCGCGGCAGCTCAATGGCAGTTAAGCGGATTTTGCGCTGTCATCCTTTTCATGCTGGGGGTTACGATCCAGTACCTCCCAAAGATAGCGAGGGCAATTAGTTATTAGTTAGAAGCCGGATTTTAGTAATTAGTTAATAGTGCAAATAGGCGTTGCATCCTCATGGCTAAAACTACTGAGGGGAATCACTCCCTGATGGGGTTAAATTCGCACAATTAGTGGTTTTTGTTAACCCAAATTCAGTAATATCACTGTTATCTTTCAAAACTCTGCAGCTATATAATGGTACAAACAGAGTACAGGGGATGCGAGTTGATATGTCTGCTACCGCAATTGGATACAAAATGTTGTCCCATACTCTGGCTGTACTCAGCCAGAAACAAGCAACGGGGAAACTGCTGTTAGAGCAAGGGGAACAACAGTGGCAACTTTACTTTTTTCAGGGTTGTTTGGTGTATGCCACAGGAGGAGCGCACAGATCGAGGCGCTGGTACAGGGCGATCGGGCAACACTGTCGAAACTTTCAAGTGGATCTCAGAAACCTGGATGCTGGAGAACTGTGGGAATATCAACTGCTTCAGCGAGGGGTAGCAGCCAGCGAAATGAGTCTGGAACAAGCTAGGGCGATCGTCCACAGCAGCCTTTCCGAAGTGTTATTTGCTCTGATCGGTCAATCGGGTTTACGCCGAGAGTGGCGTCCGTCCCAGAAATATTTTTCTACCATTACCTCTTCTTTGCTGCTGTCTTTAACAGAAGTAGAGAAAGTTCTATGTTGTACAGAAGAAATTTGGCAGAAGTGGAAAGGAATGGGTTTGTGGCTGGTAGATCCAGAACAAGCACCACTTTTAAAAGCATCGGCCCAGTTGCAGCAAAATCGATTTAGCTCTAATTCTTTGATCGCTTTGGGTAACGTATTCAACGGCGAGAATACTCTTTGGGATATTGCATTTAAGAAAAAGCAGTGCGTGACAGTGGCAACTCGCGCTTTAGTTAATTACATCAAACAGGGTTTAGTAAATTTCCGAACAGTACCAGACTTGCCGTCGCCTATAGAACAGTGGCGCCTGGCCGCGGCGATCGCAGGGCCGGGTCGCCCTTTGATTGCCTGTATCGATGACAGTCCGACAGTATGCGAATTTTTAGAGCAAATTTTGTTGCCGGAGGGGTATCGAGTCCTAAAAATTCAAGATCCCATGCAGGGAGTGGGCCTCCTCGCCAAACAAAAGCCTGCCTTAATTTTTATGGACGTGGTGATGCCGAAGACAAGTGGCTTTGCTTTGTGCAATTTTTTGCGAAAAGCACCTGCTTTTCGGGAAACTCCGATCGTGTTTTTGACCGGTCAAGACAGTATAATTGACCGCACCCGGGCGAAATTGACAGGTGCTTCCGATTTTTTGAGCAAGCCAGCCAATCCCGAACAGGTTCTGCAAATAGTTGACAAGTATTTGAAGGTAAAAGGTGATCGCTACCCTTTCGCAATTCGCCCCCATGATTTACTCCATTCACGACAACTTACCCTGGCAAATTCTTGAACCCAAATTATGATCATCAAGCGTCACTTATCGGGTGCGTGAGCCTCCGGGGCACCCGATAAGTATTGTAAAATAAACACGCCACCGGATTTTACCAATAAATCTTGTAGGGGCGGCTGCATGGTTTTTCTTGCTTTCAAAGCCGGGATTTCCGTAAACCAGCTCAGCGCGTATGGATTATAATACCAGTTCCAACCAGTTGACAAAAAGAATGCAACTGTAGGCAAGTTCCAAGCCCGACGCTCATCAGTCATTTCCAGTTTTTTAATCTAAAATCTAAAATCTAAAATCTAAAATCTAAAATCTAAAATCTAAAATGGTATAATCCATAAAACTTGATATTAATTATGAGCGATCGCACCCCGCAGGTGAGCGTAGTAATTCCGGCTTACAACTGCGCTGCTTACGTCGGCCAAGCCGTAGATAGCGTTCTGCACCAAACCTATGCTAACTGGGAAATTATTGTCGTAGACGACGGCTCCCGAGACGATACCAAATTAGTTTTAGAGAAATATGGCGATCGAATTCGCTACATTTACCAACAAAATCAAGGAGTTTCGATGGCCAGAAATCACGGCATCGAGCTATCGCGAGGAGAATTTATCGCCTTTCTTGATGCGGACGACTACTTCTTACCAGACAAAATAGCAGCACAAATCGCTGTATTTGCAGCGCAACCAAATTTAGGAATAGTCCACAGCGGCTGGCGTCTAGTTAATAGTATAGGCGAACCGCTAAAAGATGTCAAACCCTGGCAAAATGTCCCTAAATTAGACTTAGAAATGTGGCTGCGGTGGAAACCAGTATTACCCAGCGCGATGGTATTTCGCCGTCAGTGGTTAGAGCGCGCCGGCGGATTTGATCCTCGATTTCCCCCGGCAGAAGATACAGATTTAGTGCTGCGTTTAGCCTTAATGGGATGCGAAGCAGAGTGGTTGCAGCAAGTAACTGTTTGCTACCGCCAGCACGAACAAAGCGCCATGTACAAAGGTTTACCCCAGGCTAAATCCCTCGCCGCAGTCATGGACAATTTTTTTGCCCGCCCCGAATTGCCGGATAAAATACGTTTGTTGGAAAAGCAAATCAAGTACAGTACCTTAGTTTGGATTGCTTGGTATTTGTACCGCACCGGTCATTCTGTTGAGATGGTAGAGTTTTTGCAGCGTTCTTGGAATTATGCGCCTTATTTGCCTGTGGAAACAGTAATTAATTGGGCGGAAGCTTTCGCCGAGTTTTCGCAGGATGCGGGAAATGAATTGGATGCAGATTTATTAGCTCAATCTCCCGAGTGGCAAGAGTTAATGCAGTGGGTAATTCTCGGTACGCCAGCTTGATTGTGTGGATAGTCGATCGAGCTTTTATGTCATGTCTGGTTGAGGCGTTGCTTAATCAGGGTATGAAAAAAAATAAGTTGAAAATCCAGAAGCTTTGTGGATAATGGTTTCTATGATTTGCATATTTAGTCTTTCATACCCTAAATCCGCAACGCCGATTTGTAAATGAGTTTTTTTTTAACCGCAGAGAACGCAGAGATCACAGAGGAAGAGAAGAGAGGGTTTTCGCATTTCTTGCAGTGTGAAACCTGCCTAAACTTTATTATGCTTCAGTTTGAGTTTCTGTTTCAGTAAAAATTGGTGGCCACAGTTGGGAAATTGGCAATTCCCAACCAGGAAAAAGTTCGCCTACAGTCAAAATATCTTCATTTCCCAACACAAGCGGTTCACCTTCCTGACGATAAACTGTTACAGTTTCTTCGTCTGGATCGATCAGAATTCCTACTTGTGCTCCGAGTGCAATAAAATTCAGAATCTTTTTTTCGAGCGGTTTAATGCGATCGCTCTGTGATTTAATTTCTACTACTAAATCTGGGACTAATTCTCCGAAATAACGGGGACTTTGCCTGAGACGTGCGGCTCGGACAAAAGAAACATCAGGTGCTGTGAGGTTAGCATCAGGTAAAATAAAGCCACCTGCGGAGTCAAAAATTCGGCCCAGACGGCGGGGATAAACCCATTTGTGACAAGTTAAGAAAAAGTGCAAATTGTCAAGGGGGTAGACTTGCAAGAGGTAAAATAGGATGAAACCTTG
>NZ_JAUBRI010000039.1:0-69396 GCF_036701795.1 Microcoleus sp. N9_A1 | reverse complement strand
TGACAGTTGACAGTTGACAGTTGACAGTTGACAGTTGACAGTTGACAGTTGACAGTTGACAGTTGACAGTTGACAGTACGGGAATCAAACCATTTATGCTTGACGGGTATCGGCTCTATTCATGAGGTTATTTATGTCCGCGCCCGCTGTGGCGGTTGCTATAAATCTTAAAATGTTATAAGTTTGAAGTGAGGACTTTAGTCCTTAGAGAGAAAACTGAAGTCCTCACTACAAACAGGGTTGATTGTGGGGGATTAACCTGATATCGCAGTTACTTTAAATCCAGCAATCCGCTAGTTTTCAGCTTGGGATTAAACCGAATTTCTTCAGTTACACCGCGAGATTTGAGGAGCGAGAAAATTTCATTTTCCACCCGCCGCGCTACATTTTTCAACAATTTATCTTTGGCAATTTCATCGGCGAAAATACCTTCATAATTTGCTGTTTCTTGGGCAGTCATCACAGTTTTGGTGTCGATGGGATCGTTCCACTTGGCAGCATCGGCACCGTTACCCTGGGGTTGGGAACCGTTTTCGGCAATCCAACTTTCTCTAATGCTTTCCAGGATAGTGCGGCTGGGCTTGTCAATAGTTTGGACTTTCAGCCAGTAGCAATACTGGGTTTGGCGTACCAAATGCTGTTTAAGGCTGAGGTAAATGTCGCGAGAATAGCCGACAAATTGCAGGACTTTCTCGCTGTCAAAAATTGCGTAAACGCCGATTTTTCCCTGGACAAAATCGGGCAATTTCCCCTCGGAGTCTATGTATGGAATGAATTCTAAGCTGGCGAGAGATTGAATGTCTTCTGTCATCCGATTTTAGATTTTAGATTTTAGATTTTAGATTAAACCACAGATTAACCAGCCTTTACCTAACTCTTAAAAACTCGATAAACGGCACAGAGGCGGCTGGGTTTAAATATTTTGGCTTGGAACATGAAATTAGGCGGGACGTTGACGATCGCAAAATCGCTCGATTCATGATACTTTTCAAATTCTGCAGGCATTCCCTTCGGCGTCTCGCTGCTGTAAGGGACTGGCTGAAAAAGTAACTCGGCAAACTCAATGCGCGAGCATTGCAATTGTAGCGCTATTTGTTTGACAAAGCTTTCACCTGTTAACAAACCGAACAGTGCAGTTTTAGCTTCTGGTTCGAGGACAAAACTGCTATCGTAGCTTTCAATAATCTTAAGACCCATTTTCTGTATACTCCTGACAGATGGCGGTTAACGGTTATTGGTTAACTGTTGAGCGATCGACTTAATCCTGAATTTTACCTGAGATTGACGGTTTTGAAGGCAGAAGGTATTCGGCAGGAGGTCAATAAAAATACCACAATCCCGAAAATTTGACAAATAGCCCTGATTTATTTGCCGATCGCTTTTATCATGTCCGTATCGCCATCTATCCGACTACGACTAAAAGGCTATGCAGAAGATTGAAAAAGCATCATTCCCAGCTTTGAGAAGTACCCCGAACCAGCCGGACTGGCTAGAATTGGTAGAATACGCCTCTGTTGCTGGTTCAGCGATTGGCACGATTGCTGCTGGATTGTCGGGCCAAATTGTCTACGCTGCCGCCCCCTTAACCGCAGCACTCTCGCTAAATATCGCCAATCGCCAGCGTTTCGAGCAACAAATGCAACAAAAGACAAATTCTGCGATTACGCACGTACAGGCCGCAGTAGAACGTCGCTCGCACCAAGTTCAGATACTACCTGGAGAACCTGCGGAGCTCTACACCGCCGTCTCCGACTTGCAGCAGAAACTCCTCGGTTTGGAATCCGGCGTCATCGCCGAGGTACAAGCTGCCGTAGCCTCTCTCGAACGCCAAGCCCAGGCGCTGCCGGCAGATTCTCAGGATTTCAACACGCAACTGTCGGATTTGCAGCAAAAACTCCGCATTTTGGAAACTAGCGCCCTCAGAGAGCATGATTGGGAAAATGTCAACGTCAGATTTTTATTGATGGGCGAAAAGTTAACTGAAGTTAAAACTATTACGGCTCAGTTACAGGAGCGATCGACTGAAGTAGACTTGAATGAAATCCAAGGTTCTCTGAAGCAATTGCAGGATTTGCTCGATCGACCCACAATAGACACAGGGATGTTGCAAACCGAGATTCAGCATTTGCAGCAGCAAGTTTCCGAGTTGCAGAGGCAAAATCAAGAAATTGTCAAGCCTTATTTGCAGCGTCTGACTCGCGCCGTGAAGAAACTATCAACAAATTAGTCTTACTTATTCGTTTTTCGTAGGGTGCAGCGCGGGCACCTTCCCGGATTTTTTCGTAGGGGGCTCTTCTGCCGCGCACCTTACCCATTACCAATTACCCATTGCTAAATTTTTGCCAAGCTTGCCAGAAAACATAGAGCGATAATACTGCCAAGAGCGATCGAAAAGCTAAACTAATAGTGCGATCGGGCAATCTCGGCAAAAACCGCGTGCTCACCTGCGCGCCCAACAAACCGCCGCCGCCCAGAATCAACCCCACAACCCACAAAACATTCCCGCGCGCCGCGTGTCCAGCCGTCGCCGAAATAGCAGTGATGACGATGACGCCCAAGCTGGTTTGAATTGCGGTTTTAATGCTTTCTCCTAACAGCAAAATTTGCAGGGGAACCATAATTACGCCGCCGCCTACGCCGAACAAACCCGCTAATAAACCTGCCGCACTGCCGGTAGCAATTTTAGCAAAAGTTGGATTGAATAAAATATTTGAATTATTGGGTAATTCGTGATTGGTAATTGGTAATTGAGCATTTTCTCGTTGTCCCGCTTGTCCTCCCAGTTCCCCTTGTTCTAGTTCCGGTTTCTTCTTAGCTGTCAGGCGCTTGCGAACTTCAATCAAATAAATATTCAGCCACAGCAACAACCCAAAAGTAAGTAACAGCAAGTAAGGCGGAAATATCCCCGCCAAATAAGCACCGATTTGTGCTGTAATGACGGCGGGAAATCCGATGCCTGCGACTTGGCTCAAGCTGAGGTAGCCCATGCGCCAATTCTGGATGCTGCCAGAAATAGCTGTAATGACGATCGACAAACCGCTAGTAGCAACCGCTTGCACGGGAGCATAATTGAGAGCCACCAACAAAGGCACGAGCACCGTACCGCCGCCAATACCCAAAAATCCAGCTAGAATTCCGGCAAAAATTCCCGCCGCAACCAGAATCAATAATTCACTGACAGTCATTATATCAAGTCCGGTTAATTGGTAATAAAACCTCTACGGGCATAGGGCATTGGCCAAACAGGGGATAGGGCATCTTGCCCGCTCGCGAAGTCGAAGGGTGGGCATTGGGCATTGGGCATGATCGGACAAAAGTATGATAACTATTCAACCGGACATGATATTAGTCAACTGTCAACTGTCAACTGTCAACTGTCAACTGTCATTAGTCGTGCCGTCGGGCATAATTGCCCGCCTCAAATCTGCATCGCGGAAGTTAGTTCGATTGAGATTAGCATCAATCAAAACCGCTTCCAACAAAACAGCCCCGCTAAAATTAGACCAGCACAGCTTGGCCCGGTACAAATTAGCACCGCTCAAATTAGCTTTTGCTAGCGTTGACCAACTCACATTAGCAACCCTCAAATTAGCATTGCTCAGATTAGCTTCGCTCAGATTAGCTCCCACCATCGTTACTTGGCGCAAGTCTGCACCAGTCAGGTTAGCCCCGCTGAGCATCGCCCCGCTGAGAATTGCCTGATTCAGGTTAGCTCTTTCTAAAAGCGACTCGCTGAGGATGGCATTTGTCAGGTTTACCGCTTTGAGAGTTGACCAACTCAAATTTGCCTTCATCAAATTAATGCGAATCATGCTAGCGTCGGTTAAGTTGGCCGCAAACAAATTCGCTTCAGTAAAGTTGGCTTCGGTCAAATTAGCTTCGGTCAAATTAGCCTTGGTCATGTTGACTTCTCTGGCCATTGAGCCGCGCAGGTTGGCTCCCATCAGGTTAGCCCCGCTGAGATTGGCGCGGCTCAAATCGGTACCGATGAGATTTGCTTCGGTGAGGTTGGCTTCCGTCAAGTCCACCCCTGCCAATTTCACCTCGCGCAAGTTCGCTCCCGTCAGGTTAGCGCCTTTGAGGTTTGCGTCTTGGAAATTCGATCTGGTAAAGTTAGCCTCGCTGAGGTTTACCCCTTTTAAGTCGGCCCCGACGAGGTTAATCTCTCGAAAATTTCTTTCTCCGGCCGCATATTGCCTCAGAATTCGATCGGCCTCCATGTCATTCGCCTCGCAATTTTTTTTAAACGTTAGAGTGATGGGTGTTACCACATCATCCCAGATAACTACGGTATTCACTCTGCACGCTGTACTATCTGTAGAATCTTTGCATTGCTTTCCTGGCAATGCTGTGCTACTCGCTCCTAAAGGGCCTGACAAATATCAACGCTTCTGAGAAAATCAACAATAGGGTAAAACTCTCGGGACTGGACACTCAGTCAGTCGATTTTAGATTTTAGATTTTAGATTTGCTCCACAGATTCATCTGGGAGCCGGAACTTTGGTCTAAAATTATGGGCTCACCACGACGATTATCGGAAACTTGTATCCGTTTTTGGGCGAGCTGGCAGTTGACAACTGACAACTGTTAACTGTCAACTGTCAACTATCAACAGAGAAAGGAAATTTTAAAATGCCTGAAAATTTGAGAAGCCAAGCTGTGACTGGGGGCGTGCAGCGCGCGCCCAACCGAGCAATGCTGCGGGCAGTCGGTTTTGGTGACGGCGATTTCACTAAGCCGATTGTGGGGATTGCCAACGGGTACAGCACGATTACGCCCTGCAATATGGGATTGAACGAGCTCGCTTTGCGGGCTATTGCGGGTGCAAGGGAAGCTGGGGCGATGCCGCAGATGTTCGGTACGATTACTATCAGCGACGGGATCTCGATGGGAACTCAAGGGATGAAATATTCTCTGGTGTCGAGAGATGTAATTGCTGATTCCATCGAAACTGTTTGCAACGGCCAAAGTATGGACGGGGTGCTGGCTGTCGGCGGTTGCGATAAGAATATGCCGGGGGCGATGATTGCGATCGCCCGCATGAACATTCCTGCTATTTTTGTTTACGGCGGCACGATCAAACCCGGACACTACAACGGACGGGATTTAACCGTTGTCAGCGCTTTTGAAGCAGTCGGTCAATTCAGCGCGGGCAAAATTGACGAAACAGAACTCAATGCAGTGGAACAGAATGCTTGTCCGGGTGCGGGTTCTTGCGGCGGAATGTTCACAGCAAATACGATGTCGAGCGCTTTTGAAGCGATGGGCATGAGTTTGCCTTATTCTTCGACAATGGCTGCTGAGGATGCCGAAAAAGCTGATAGCGCTGAGGAATCTGCCAAAGTTTTGGTGGAAGCGGTTCGGAAACAGTTGTTACCGAGCCAAATTTTGACACGCAAGGCCTTTGAAAATGCGATCGCGGTAATTATGGCGATCGGCGGTTCAACCAACGCTGTGCTGCATTTATTGGCGATTTCAAATACGATCGGCGTTGAACTGTGCCTCGACGATTTTGAAACAATTCGAGCCAAAGTGCCAGTCTTGTGCGACCTCAAACCAAGCGGCAAATACGTAGCCGTCGATTTGCACAAAGCCGGCGGCATTCCGCAAGTCATGAAAATGCTTTTGGAACGCGGCTTGCTACACGGCGATGCGCTGACAATTACCGGCCAAACTATTGCTGAAGTGTTAGCAGATATTCCCGCCGAACCGCGCGCTGACCAAGATGTCATCCGCCCTTGGAATAACCCGATGTACGCCCAAGGACATTTAGCAATTCTCAGGGGAAATTTGGCAACAGAAGGAGCCGTTGCTAAAATTACAGGTGTTAAAACACCAAAAATTACCGGCCCAGCGCGGGTATTTGAATCGGAAGAAAATTGTTTGGCTGCAATTTTGGCTGGAAAAATCAAAGCCGGAGATGTGATTGTCATCCGCTACGAAGGGCCCAAAGGCGGGCCGGGAATGCGCGAAATGTTAGCACCAACTTCGGCAATAATTGGTGCAGGTTTAAGCGATTCTGTCGGCTTAATTACTGACGGCCGCTTCTCTGGCGGAAGCTACGGCAGGGTTGTCGGTCACGTTGCACCCGAAGCGCAAGTTGGCGGCACAATTGCTCTGGTAAAAGAGGGCGATTCGATTACAATTGATGCTCAAAATCGCTTGTTGCAGCTCAATGTTTCTGATGCAGAATTGGAGCAGCGGCGCGCTCTTTGGCAGCCTCCTAAACCTCGCTATACTAGGGGCGTTTTGGCTAAATACGCTAAATTGGTTTCTTCTAGCAGTGTGGGTGCTGTGACTGATTTAGGTTTGGGTTAAAGTAGAAATTTTTGTAACCGCAGATGAAGGCAGATCAACGCAGATCAACGCAGATAAAATCCTATTTGCGTTCATCTGTGTCCATCCGCTGATATCTGCGGTTACAAAATTCCCAAATTAACTGCGCTGATTCAAAAAGCGGCTTGCCATCGACATTGCGTGGGTTTGGGTTAAAGTAGAAGTTTTTGTAACCGCAGATGAAGGCAGATCAACGCAGATGAACGCAGATCAAATCCTATCTGCGTTCATCTGTGTCCATCCGCTGATATCTGCGGTTACAAAAATCAGAATCTAACTAACTGGCTACGATCGGGATATCATCAACGAACCATCAGAAGTCTATCCAATATTTATAATTAGTGAGGCTATTTAAAAAAGCTTGAGTTTATTTTATAACTTAAGATAATATTTGAAGAACAAAGAAGAGCGGGTAAGGCAATAAAATAGTTCACAATAAAAATCTAAGATAGCTATAAACAGAGAGTTTCAATTGCTATTAAACTGGATATTGAAGCTCTACAATAAATCGATAGATTATGGTTTCCATGTTGACTTTTTAGGAAATATGCAGTATATTTAATTAAGGTATATAAACTGTTTAACTCGCATTTTAATTATGGCGCGTGGCGAAATCCTCAGAAAACTCTTCAAAAGCTTCTCTCATAACGAGAGAGAAGGGTTTTTGGCTGCCGCCATGGAAATTATTGAAGAAGAAAGAAATAAAAATCACCTCTTACTTGCTAGAGACTTGGAAAAGCTGCTTCAAAACGGCAATGGATACATCAAACCCCTAGCTGCTAACCCGACTCCCTGGAACCAATTTCCTGAGCCTCCTAAAGACAAGGATACTGGACTTGCCTTGCTTGATGTCAAACAATTTGACCTTACTTGGGAGCACATCGTACTGAGTGAAAAAAATTTTGATGTCCTGCAAGAAATCGTCCTCGAAAATCGTAAACAAGATATCCTTGTAGCCTATAACCTCAAGCCCAAAAGCAAATTACTTTTTTGTGGCCCACCAGGATGTGGTAAAACTCAAACTGCAAAAATCCTATCTAGCGCCTTGGGGCTGCCGCTTGTTTATGTGAACCTAACAGCGGTATTCTCTTCTTACTTGGGTCAAACTGCAACCAACCTTCAGAAAATTTTTACATACATTGAAAAGGGTGAGTGGGTTGTTTTGTTTGATGAATTTGATGCTATAGCCCGCGATCGCGATAACTTAAATGAACATGGTGAAGTCAAACGCCTAGTGAATAGCTTGTTACAGTTGATCGATAATGTGACAAATCAAAGTATATTCGTCGCTGCTACCAATCACGAAAAACTACTGGATAGTGCCGTATGGCGACGATTTGATGAAGTTATTTTCTTCGATAATCCAACGGTTGAACTGCGGACGGCGCTTTTAAGTCGCTATCTGTCGGCGATCCGTTATACTATTAATCTATCTACCTTTGCAGCTCGGCTTGAAAGTGCTACTGGAGCAGATATCGAACGGATCTGCTCAGATGCAATTAAAGCCGTGGTTCTGCGAGGAGAACGTACCCTGACTGCTGATGATTTAGAGGTGGCAATTGGGCGTTTTCTAGAAAGACAAAGTATAATAGCAAACTCTCAATAATTATTTACGTCTAATCATAATGGTAAGTAAGTTCGATCACCTGAAATTACCCCGAATAGTAAACATTGAATCACCTCGACGCTCTGCTCGTGGTTTTGGTGGTCAAAGACGTACTGATGTTACTGGACACGGCAAACAGCTATTAGGTCAAATCTCTACCTTGATTGAGCCTATTAAGCAAAATGCCAGCCCCTTCCGTCTCGATCCAAAATTAATTTTTAAGATTAAAATTGCTAAAAAATGCTATTTCTCAGAAGACATGGTGACTCAAGCAGGACTAAATTTACTAGCTTGTGAACCGAATAAAGCCATCGTTGTCTTTTCATCCGACAATCAGCTAACTGAATTCAAGAGACGGTTAGAAAATTACAGTCAAATTCAAGATGGCCCGAAGTATGAATATTTAGGAGCGATTGATGAGCTAGTGCCCCTCGAACGTGAAGATCGTATTGGTCGTTTGTTGGAGCTAAAGCCTGTACAATTAGATGAAATTGCCGCCTTAGATTTGGAACTTTGGCACACAGGCGATCGCAAAGAGATGCGAAAGTATTTAGATGATATCGCCGAAGTGCTAGAGAGCTTAGCCAGCGATACTGCTCTTATGAGAATGAGCGATCGCTACATAGGTGAATATCTGTGTATTGCTCGGATTAAAGTCACCCACGAAGTTTTAGAGCTTTTGCTGGAAGAGAAAATCGTTAAAGAAATCGATCGCCCTCCCCAACCTGCATTTGAAACAAATGCTGATTATAATCTGCCAATTTCTGATTTTCCCGAAGTTGTTGCCCCACCTGAAGATAATTGCGGTATTCTGGTTATTGATTCCGGTGTACAGCGTGGTCATCCTTTAATTGCTCCGGTGTTGGGTGAAACTGAAGTATTCCCAGATGCGAAAAGGGAATTCATAAGAGGTGGCTCTGACGATGTAAATGGACATGGTACTAATGTCGCTGGAATTGCTATCTATGGAAATCTTGAAAACTGCATTAAACAGCGTTCATTCGATCCAACAGCTTGGCTATTCTCGGCCCGTGTGACAAACGAAAAAAACGAATATGATGAAGACCTTCTTGTAGAAACTCAACTCGATCAAGCCATTCGTGCTTTTGTTGAACAGTATCCCAATTGCAAAGTAATCAATATATCGCTAGGTAACGCTCACCAAATTTACCGAGATGGGCTGAAGCAGTTTCGATTAGCTGCGAAGATAGATGAAATTGCTTATGACTACCAAGATAAAAATATTGTTTTTGTGATTTCAGCAGGCAATGCTTTTTATGAAGAGGCTAAATCAGATGAGCAACTACGGACTGATTACCCAAATTATCTGCTGAAAAAGAGCGCTCGAATTATCGATCCAGCGACTTCAGCAATTGCCATAACCGTAGGTTCTTTATCATTTGGTCGCGGTAGTATTACAGAACCTTCTGATGTTCGTCGTCAGGCGATCGCAAAACTATCAGGATACCCGTCTCCGTTTACTAGAACTGGTTTTGGGGTCGATGGAATGATTAAGCCTGATGTTGTAGATTTTGGTGGAGATTTGGTGTTAGACCTTAGTTATCGAGAAAGTCTGGATTTACCTAAAAGCAATGTATTGCCAGATAATGTAGCTGGAGTTTCTGTTGTTACTCTATCCAAAGATTTGAAAAGTTCTTTATTTCAAATCTGTAGTGGTACAAGTTTTGCAGCTCCTCGTGTTGCCAATATTGCTGCTCAACTTTTCACAAACTATCCAAATGCCAGTTCTAATCTCATTCGGGCGCTTATTGTCAACTCGGCGATTATTCCTAAAGAAATTCCGCCAGAATTTGAATGTAACAAGAAGCAGTCTCAAAGTGAAAATACAAAACAAATTAAAAAGCAGTTAGCCATCTATGGTTATGGACAGGCTGACTTAGAACGTGCAATGTATTCTGCTGAAAACTACGTTGTTTTATCAGAAGATAATGTTTTCATCAAATTAGGATATTTTCATCTTTACGAAATCCCCCAATTGCCACCTGAATTTTTCAAAGTAAAAGGCACTCGTAGATTGTCAATTACCTTAGCCTTTGATCCGCCAACTCGCCCAACTCGTGGAGACTCATATCTAGGAGTCACAATGGAATTTGAACTTTTTAAAGGAATCGATCGTGAAATTGTTAGGACGGCTTATGAATCTGCTAGCAAGACAAGTTCTCCTGATGAGTCTACCGACAATACAAAAGGAAAGTTAAAGAAAAAACATGGGGCTGGGATTGAAGTTAAATTGTCTCCAAGCTCCAATCTTCGCAAGAAAGGAACAGTCCAAAGGGGACAAGTAGAAATAACGTCGCAATCAACAAAATATGATGACGGGCCCATGACGCTAATTGTCAGTTGTAATCGTAAATGGGCAAAATCAGATGAAATCGAAATGCAGCGTTATGCGTTAGTTGCTTGCATTAGCCATTCCGATCCTGAAGTTGATTTATATAATCGTATGCAAATTCAAATTTCCCAGAGAGAGAGAGAAAGAGCAAGAGTTTAACTGATGATGGGGTAGTCTAAGTCACTCCACTAAAACAGTATAAGAGACACAAATTTAGGTATAATTTGTGTTAATGATGTCAGCAGACTTTCCATCATGTCAAACTCCGCAATTTAGATCGATCGCCCGTTAATCTCTCTCTCCAAAATCTCAGGAAATTAGCGCTGATTCAAAAAGCGACTTGCCATCGACATTGCGTCAGTAATATCTACATCACCGTCTCCATCTGCATCTAAAAACGTATTCAAAACGGGATTGCTGCCTTGGGCTGGGTTTTGGGCGTTGCTGCCGGTTTTTAGCAAATTCAGCACCAGCGGCACCAAAACAGGTATCATCGCCTGCACTGTGGAATTATTCAAACCGGTTCTGTGGGCGATATCGTTCACTATCTGCGTCAGTTGGCCGACTCCGAACAAACTCTGTACCGCCTGCGGATTGGGACTTGTGCCGCTAAATTGGTTGACAAGTTGTTGAGCTTGTGCGTCTCCTGACTGCGATCGCACGTCTTGCAATGCCGATCGCACGTATCCGCCCAAAACCGACATTGCTAGCTGAGTCGTACCCGTATTGACGCCCTGGTTGCCGCTCAACTGCTCTACCGCACCGAGAATGTTGCCCAACTGATTGGGGTTTGCTTGTTGGTTGGGATTGTCGATCGCGCTTAAGATTTGGTCAAATAGTCCCATAATTTTTGCTCCTTGCTGTGATTGCTAAACTATAGATCAGAAGATTTAAGAAAATGTAAAAATCAAACCATCAAGCCTTTTATTTGCCGCTTTCCTCATGCCTTTGCCACGCCTGTTAACCTTAATTGCTGCTTTCTGCCTCGCCCTGGGGCTGATTATTGGGCTGGTGAGTTCCTTAACAGGGCTTTACAGTCAAGTTGCGTGGTCTGCTTCTCCGCTGCTGGCTAATTTGCTGATTTTCCTGATAATTGTACTTTTGGGAACCCTAATTTTTGCGCTGGTTTACTATTTTAGGCTGCTGCAACGCCCTCAGAAAGTTAAGGGAAAACGGCCGATTACTCCGAAGGTTCCTGTTGTAAAAAGTGAAGCTGCTTCGGAAAATCTCAAAGCAATTCGGCAACAAGTCGATCGCATTCAAGATGAAGTAGCGCGGCAAGCTTTGCTGTTGAGAGCTCGCGAAATTGAAGCTAGCATGGCTCGCGGCAGCGTTCGAGTAGTTGTTTTCGGCACCGGTTCTGCAGGCAAAACTTCCGCTGTCAATGCGCTGGTGGGGCGGATGGCGGGACAGGTGGGCGCGCCGATGGGAACTACCGAAGTTGGGGAAACTTACACTCTGAAATTGAAAGGAATCGATCGCGAATTAGCAATTACTGATACCCCAGGTATCTTGGAAGCGGGAGTTGCGGGGACTTACAGAGAGGAATTGGCTCGGCAGTTGGCGGCGAGGGCAGATTTGATCTTATTTGTTTTGGACGGCGATTTACGAAAATCCGAGTACGAACCGCTACGGACTTTGGCGGAAATTGGCAAAAGGTCGATCGTGGTTTTTAATAAAGTTGACCTTTATCCCGACACCGACAGAGATGAAATTCTCACTAGGCTGCAGCAGCGAGTCAAAGGTTTTGTATCAGCAATGGATGTAGTTGCAATTAGCGCCAACCCGCAAAAATTTGTACTAGAAAGTGGCACAATATTTCAACCAGACCCGGATATGATGCCATTAATTCGGCGCATCGCTGCAATTTTGCGAGCCGAAGGCGAAGACTTAATTGCAGACAATATTTTGCTGCAATCTCAGCACTTGGGAGACCAAGCGCGCAAGTTAATTGATGCTCAAAGAAGGCGGCAAGCTGATAAGGCAGTAGAGCGATTTCAGTGGATCGGAGCCGGAGTAATTGCGGTAACGCCTTTGCCAGTTTTGGATTTGTTAGCGACAGCAGCAGTTAACGCTCAAATGGTAGTAGAAATTGCCAAGATTTACGGCTGCGAATTAAATATCGATCGCGCCAAAGAATTAGCCTTGTCTCTAGCAAAAACCCTAGCAAGTTTGGGAATAGTTGAAGGCGTAATTCAAGTAGTTTCAAGGGCGCTGCAATTAAGCGTAGCTGGGTTTGTGCTCGGCAAAGCAATTCAAGCAGTCAGCGCCGCTTATTTAACCAGAATTGCCGGCAAAAGTTTTATTGAATATTTCCGACACGACCAAGATTGGGGCGACGGCGGCATCGCCGAAGTTGTGCAAAGGCAGTTTCAGTTAAACCGGAAAGACGAGTTTGTCAAAGCATTTGTCAAAGATGCGATCGCCCGCGTTGTCGAACCTCTGAACATTTATCAGCAGGAATCGGAACCAGAATTAGAAATGTCAGCGGAATTGGAACCACAAATAGAACCAGAATCCTTGTATCAGCCGCCGCAATACGACGATTGGGAAACTTACAGCAACAAACGCAACGATGAGTGGTAATGGGCCAAACAGGGAATTGGGCAAACAGGGAATTGAGAATTGGGTAATTACGATCATTCAATGAGATGTTCCCTGAGTATGCTTTGTTGAATTTTATTAAGAAATTTTACAATAATTTTACACATGGGGGAGACTCCGGGGGGATCAAGTCAAACCGAGCGATCGGATCGAACACAATTTTGATAAAATTTAAGATTGACAACAAAATTTGCTATTGTGCGTCCGGGTAAAAACAATGAGCGATCGACCAATTATTCTCGGTATTGTCGGAGACAGCGCAGCGGGCAAAACCACCCTGACGCGGGGAATTGCCCAAGTATTGGGGCCAGAAAATGTCACTGTGATTTGCACTGACGACTATCATCGCTACGACAGAAAGCAGCGGGCCGAAATCGGAATCACAGCATTGCATCCCGACTGCAATTACCTCGACATCATGCAGCAGCACCTCAGCCTGCTACGTACCGGACAAGCAATTCTCAAACCCATCTACAACCACACGACAGGTACATTCGACCCGCCGGAATACATCAAGCCCAGCAAATTTGTAATAGTTGAAGGTTTGCTGGGTTACGCAACCCGAACAATCCGCGATTCTTACGACGTAAAAGTGTATCTGGCTCCTCCCGAAGAGTTGCGAACTCAGTGGAAAGTTAAGCGCGATATCATGAAGCGCGGTTATACTGAAGAACAGGTGCTTGCAGAAATAAAAAAACGGGAATCCGACTCTGAAGACTTCATTCGTCCTCAGCGCAAATCGGCCGACGTTGTAGTTAGTTTTTACCCGCCAGAAGCGGACAATGAATCGAATTTGAGCGTCCGTTTAGTGCTCAGACCGACAATTCCTCACCCTGATTTTACTGAGATTTTAGGTCGAGGCAGCGAGAGTTTTAAACCTGCAATTCGCTTGGGACTCGATCGGGATATGGGCAAACCGGTTGACGTTTTGGAAGTAGACTCCCACGCTACCAGCGAGCAAGTAAACGAACTGGAAAAGATTTTGTGCAACGAAATGCCGCACCTGCGGGGATTTTGTTCTACCGAAGGCAATCCCGAAATTGGCAAACTGATCGGCACAACTGGCGAAGTTTTGCAAAGTTACCCGCTAGCTTTGACGCAGTTGCTAGTTGCATATCACATGATTAAAGCAATTCATTTGTATTAAGCTGTACTGCATTTAAATTGCATATTCGGGCGGGCTAGAAGCCCACCCCACAAGAGTTGGATTATTTCTGTAGTTATTGTAGGGTGTGTCAGGGGGGGATTATTAGTTTATAGTCAAAACATTCTGCCCTGACGCACCCTACAAACTGGCGAAATTGCGGAATTTTAACTGTATTATTTGTGTCACAATTGAGGATAAATCGTCAGTGCTGGCAAAGTCAGATTAATAGTAGCCAATTGCTGAAGTGGCATGGAGACTGGCAACTGACTTTGAGGTGCGGGCAGCATTTCGCCTCGGAAGTCCAGGATGGTGACGAGTAGCAGGTAGGCAAGTGCTAGCATTATAGAAATCACGCCGGTGATAATAGCAATAATTTTTGAACGATCCATATTCAGATAATTTTAAGTGCAGCTAAGATTAGTTTAACATTAAAAAGAGCAATTATGACGAAACTTATGCAATAGAATATAATCAGGTGCTACTTATTTAGATGACGAAAATGGAACCTTTTATAGATGCGCCAACTTCCACCGAGATGCCCGGAGCTACCCCAGTGGTGGAAATATTTAATCTGGGGAAGTTCTACCGTACCGGCTTCTGGATGAACGAAAAAATAGAATCGCTCAAAAGTTGCACTCTGACTGTTTCTGAGGGGGAAACTTTCGGGTTGTTAGGGCAGAATGGAGCGGGAAAAACTACGCTGCTGAAGACTTTGCTGGGGATAGCGCGGCCGACTTCTGGCAGGGGGCTGCTGTTGGGGAGGCCTTTGGGCGATCGCAACGTGAAGCGGCGAGTCGGCTATTTGCCAGAAAATCCCTACTTTTACGATTATCTCACGGGCTGGGAATTCTTGCAATTTGCGGCGGGCTTGTTTGAAATTCCCCGCTCGATTCAGCGGCAGCGAATTCCGCATTTGTTAGACTTAGTTGGGCTATCTCAATCGGCGGCAATCAAAAAACAGTTGCGCCAGTATTCTAAGGGAATGCTGCAACGGATCGGCATGGCTCAAGCTTTGATTAACAATCCAGATGTGGTATTTTTGGATGAGCCGATGTCTGGTTTAGATCCGATGGGGCGCTATCAGATGCGGGAGATAATTTTATCGCTAAAAAATCAAGGAAAAACGATTTTTTTTAATTCGCACGTACTGTCGGATGTGGAGAAGATTTGCGATCGGGTGGCAATTTTGGCTCGCGGTGAGTTAATCTGTATTGGTGCGATCGACGAACTTCTCGGAAATACTGAAACTTACCGGGTTGAAGGTAGGGGCGGCCACTTGAATATCCTGCAAAAATGGATACCGGATATGGAAGTTGATAATGATTTGTGGTACGGTCATTTGCAGGGCGAACCGAAGGAGTTTATTTCTAGTCTGAGCGCGACGGGAGGGCAGCTAATTGGGATGAATTTGGCTAAGCCTTCTTTGGAAGAGTTTTTTATGCAGCAACTTCAAGAAAGAGGCATTTATTCCAGCAGTAGAAGTTGATAAAATCGGCGGTTGAAACCGCGACTACACATACAAAGTCCGCCTTCGCGGACTAAGAAAACGGGCAAGATGCCCGTTCCACAAGAGTTTAATTTTCTTGTGGGGTGGGCATCTTGCCCGCCTCTGAAAGGCTAATATTTTTTACTTCCTTTAACAATGGCAACTGTAGATTTGCACATACTAACTCTGCACAATTCCACTGCCGCAAATACTCACAAACTTCAGAAATAATCGCATTTGCTGCATCTAAATCTTGTGCTTGAGAGGCATGATAGTGCGCTCTAATTAAGGGCTTAATATCCTCGATATCTTGCCATTCCGATTCCGGTTTGAGCGGAATACTGATATAATAACTATAAGCTTGGCTGTGGGCGGTACGGAAACTTTCGGGATTTTGATTTAGCAGGTACTCGCCCTTTTCTCGGACTAGCGGATGCAAGTGATAGGATTTGAGATGGCGATCGTAATATAGCAATTGTCGGCGCTTGAGTGCTTGAATAATATTTTCTTTAAGTTCATACTTGCTAAATTCTGGCATTTGAGCGCTAATTCCTGCAAAAGATAGCGGATATTCTGAAGTTTGATAGACAGAAATTCGGCTGAGACAAGTTTGCTCGCCTTCGCCCAGACGTGCTATCATTTCATCGATCGCTCTTTCAATATCTCGAATCAGCAACCAGTCTCTCTGGTGCAGAAAAATCCCGACATTTCCCTGAAACTCGGTATCATCTCGAATCAAGGCTGCGACGAGTTGTAAGGCTTTGGGATGTCCAGAATAGCGATCGCACATTTCGGCTAATTCTTCTGGATTTGCAGTCAGATTAAAAGATTGCAATAGGGCAACTGCGGCATCTCGATCCAATCCGTTTAGCTGGATTTCGCGGGTGACTGTTGACGGCAATTCGGCTAAGCTTTCGCGACTGGTGAAAATAATTTTGCTTTGATGTTCTGTTTCTAATAGTTGTTTGAATAACCAAGCATATTCTGCACAATCGTCGGCGAAATAACCCGCCGCTTTTGCCTCTCCTGCTTTCAAAAGTGTGTCGGCGCGATCGAAAACGAGCAAGCAAGGTTTTTCTCTGAGGATTTTGAGCAGATTTTCGGTTTTTTTGCCACAGTCATTTTGAGCGTTGACGGCTGCGGTAATGTCGCCGTTGGAGAGGGTGAATAGCAGGGAGTCAATTGTGCGATCGAAGGGGGGTGCTTTGCCTGTTGCGGATTGCAAGGATTGCCAAGCGGCGCAGGTGAAGGGGGTATTTTCTGTGTGGAGTTGGCGAATTAGTTGGCTGACGAGGCTGGTTTTTCCGATTCCCGGTAATCCGACAATTGAGATGGCGGTGATATCTGAGTTAATGATAGTAGTTTTTAAGATATCGAGTTCTTTGGTGCGCTGTACCCAATTTCTGACGGGGGGTAAGTTTTCTGGGAGGGGGAAAGTGCGATCGGTTTGGTTGTCTAGGGGGATATCTGTGATCGCGGCTGATAGTAATTCTGGTTCCTGAATTTCTCGCGCAACAATGTCTTGCCAGTTTTTCACACCTACAGCTTTGCAAATGTGTATAAAAGTCTCTCGTCTAATTGGTTGCTGTGTCCAAAATCGCTTTAAAGTTGCTTTTGAAGTGAGAGCAGCCTGACACCAGAGCTCATCTGCTTTATTCCATCCGAGATTGCGTCTTACCATGTCAATGATTTTTAGCCCTTCTTCGGATGCTCTGAGCAAACCTGCCATTGCGATTCCTCTACGGAAATTATGCCTTAGTAAAGAATATTACATGATTTTGTGAGCCAAATGAGCCAAATGAGCCAAGTGAGCCTTTGATGTTGAGCCAAATGGTGAGCCGTTAAGCCTATACAGATTCAGGATTGTGGAGTATTGTGAAATGATGTGTTTGGCTGTCAGCTACGTTTGACGGTGCATCTGGCGGGCGATCGGGGATACAGCTTATCTGCTGTTGGAGCAATGTAAAGTTTTATTACAAAAACTGGGCGAACTGCATAAAAAGCAGAGGAAGGCCCTGAGAGATATATAGGAAGGCTTGCAAGGCGGGCTTTGCTGGTTTTGACGTAACTATATTTTTGAGGAGATTATCAATGGCTGTATCTGTTGACTACTACCAACTTTTAAGTCTCGACCCTAAGTGGGACACTGACAGACTCCGAAAAGCACTAAATGATGCTTTTCGTGGCAACCTAGGTCGTATTAATACTGCTACTCACGAAAAACGTGAGGAGATTGAACAGCGCCAAGCTTTAATTCCTAAAGCTCGAAAAATACTTCTCGATCCTGATGCTAAGGCTGAGTACGATCTAGAATTAGCCAATTGGAAACGTACTAACCCTCCCCAACCATACGGACCAGCTATACCAACCTTGCAAGAACTATGGAAATTAATTGATGAGGGGCGTTATCTGGATGCAGTAGAAGGCGGTCAAAAATTAGTTAAACATACTCCCAATGACTATCTAGCTTGGGAAGTATATGCCCGTGCTAATTACTATAGTAAAGAGTACAGAACTGCTGTCAATGCAGCCGAACAAGCAATTCGGTGTAATCCGCAAAAAGCTGAATTGTATGCTGATGCTGGTGAATACTTAGCCGCTGATGAGCAATGGGATAAAGCAGTTCTTCAGCTTAATCGAGCTATTCAACTAGAACCGAATAATTATGGTTACAAATTAAATTTAGCTAGTATCTACATAGGTCATGAAATTTGGGCAGATGCAGAAGCACTGATCAAGGGAGTATTGAGCCAAGAGCCTTCTAATTCAACGGCGAAATATTTTATGGCAGTTGTAATTCATGACCGAGCGGCAGAAAGGATATCGGAAGTGGTTGAACTCGCAAATTCGGGCAAACAAGGACAAGCTCGCAAAATTTTGAAAGAAATTCAACTAAATTTTGATGATGCACAAAAATTAGTAAGCGGTAATATTGAGTTTTCGGAATTTATCGGTGATAACTCAATACAAGTAAGGCGGTGGTTGGGAGTGAATTTTTATTATCGGTTATTTGGCTTTGCACTTGATGGAGTTTTGGCCTCTCCTGGATTTGCATTAATGGCTATTGACGGAGGTACTAATCAGTTAGCTACTATTGGGGGTGCCATAGTTGTCTTGGCAATTTGGGGCTATTCTTGGGTATGGCTAGCATATAAAAATGGCGGGCAAGACCTCATTAAACGTCTATTAGGGATGCAAATTGTCAGTGACGAGCAGAGACTTCCCAGCTTAGGTCAGTTAATTACTAGAGCCATGATTAAACCGTTTAATTTCTTTTTAGCTTACTTGGTATTTGGTCTAATCATTGTGTTTTCCATGTTCGGACATCTGGGACAAATGGGAAGTGGTGTTAGTGCAGCCATTGGTATGACGATTGGAATGATGTTTATCGGTCTCAGAATTTTCTGGGATTTATTCTTCGTTACCAGTAAAGAACTGATGCCAACCTTTTTTGGTTCGGCGTTATTTATGCATGAGAAAATAGCACAAACTACAGTTGTAGCTTCTAACAAGAATGATGTGATGAATTTTGGTGAATATCATTGGTTCTAACAGTAAATTTAATTAGGGGGATCACAAAAAATTGTAGAGATGTTACATAAACATCTCTACAAATCAAGCAAAGTCAAGTACCAAAAATTAATTTATTATGTCAACCTTAGTTTATCGAGTCACACATCTGCCGGATTTGGAAAAAACAGAATATCACGCTCGGTATGGCGACGATCCGGCATCGCGTCTATCAGAGATGCAAGGTAATTTCCTCTACACGCTGCATAATATTGCCAATCAATATCCCCTGACTTGTAGTTTGGTTTATAGTTATAATCCTGATGAACCACATCAAGACCTTAAATTAGCAATTTTTGTGAGAGTTAATTTTGAGGATACTCTAGGACAACAGGATTTAGAACAAATTTTAAAAATTTTTGAAAGTTCTTTTTGGAAAGATTTTTATGAAGTCAAAAAAATCGTCGGCTCCATACATTTAGATTTAAATTGGGTAAAATTTATTTGTTTTGGAATTAAGCAAGAAGAAAAAATAGAGCCCACGGTTGCTCCTCGAAAGAACAAAGAAGATAAAATTATCAGTCCTTCCTATTACTATTGCATCCAGCCTTTTGAACCTAATGATGACAATAATTTAGTAGGCTTTGTGTCTCAAATTGAATCTTACCAGAAAAGAGTAGTGGTTGAGATTGCCATTAAACCCACTATGCTGATAGAGACAGAACAGAAGTCCATAGAAACTCTACTTCGAGGTTTGGACTCGATCACATCCTATGAATCAGAAACTTCACAGGTTTCTGGAGAAAGGAAAGATAAGCCTATCGATCCGATCGCCAAAAGAACACTCGATCTATTTGAGGATTTACGAGAGGCGGTGCTAAATCGTCGTTTGTATGAATTTTCCCTGAGAGTTTTAGCCGAAGAACAATTCACCGCCAGTCTATTATTGAATGAGTTTTGGGTAGAATCTAGCGAACAACCATTGTATCGAGAAATTGGAATAGGCAAAAACGATCCGCGATTTGCCAAAGCCATACAATCAGTCGAACTAGGAACCATATTCCCTGAAGCAATTTGGACTGATTACTGGAACTCGGTTGCTGACAACAGTACCTGGTTCAAGTTTAGGCGGCTGCATCGGTTATTTACAGTTGAGGAAGCGCAGGCTTGTTTTAAGGTGGTTATTCCCGATTCAGTAGTAGTATTTAGCGGCATTCCCAAGGAAACCGATTTAAAATCAGCGCAGTCTCAAGATGCTATTTTATTAGGATGGCAAGCAGGAAAATCTCAAAATCAGGCTTTAGTCCCGCTGAACAATTTTAACAAGCACGTTTTTATTTGTGGGGTTCCGGGTTCTGGGAAAACAACAGCAGTCTTGAATTTACTATTTCAACTTTGGACTGAACATGGGATTCCCTTTTTAGTAATTGAGCCTGCCAAAACGGAGTATCGCGCTATGCTAAAGTGTGCTTATAAAGAAGAGGAATTAAAGCGCGAGTCCAATCCAATTACAAGTCAATATATAAAAGCCAGAAATGTAGAAAAATTCATTTACAAAATGCAATCTGATTTGTTAATATATAGCTTGGGAAATGAAAGAGTTTGTCCTTTTAGATTTAATCCTTTTGCTTTTTATGGCAAAACCACTTTAGATGAACATATCTCAACTTTAGAGGCTTGTTTTAAAGGGGCGTTACCGTTGTTTGGCCCGATGCCTGCTTTACTTGCAGAGGCGATCGAGCAAGTTTACGCAAAACTTGGATGGCAACCCCAAGATACCGCCGACTATGGGATGCACCAACAACGAGAATTTCCCACTATGCAAGAACTCTATCTAGAAATCACAGAAATTTTGGATGCTAAACAATATTCATCTGATATCAAAAGCGACCTCAAAACCGCTTTGGAAGTCAGAATTGGTGGGTTACTGCGGCGTAGCGTTGGCAGTATGCTAAATACTCGCACCTCAGTTCCCGATATTGCAACTTTAATGGAACGTCCGGTGATTTTGGAGATGGATTCTTTGAATGAGGAGCAAGCTAATTTAATGACAATGTTTATTTTAGCAACCCTGCGACAATACGCGCGGGTCACACGTAAATCTGGAAGTCCATTGAAACATATTACGGTAATTGAAGAGGCGCACAACATTGTTGGTACTGATGCTCGATCAAGCGGAGATGAGGGTGCATCTAATCCCAAGGCTGAAGCTACCAAATACATTGTCAAAATGTTGGCAGAAATGAGAGCTTTGGGAGAAGGGATGATAATTGCCGATCAGTTACCTAGCGCGGTTTCACCAGAAGTAATTAAAAATACCAACGTCAAATTAGCTCATAGAACTGTATCAGGTGACGATCGCGAAATTCTCCAACAGTCCATGCTTTTGACTGGTACTCAATCGGAGGATTTGGCAAGATCCAGTCCGGGGGATGCTTATCTGTTTATGGAAGGGACTTACAAACCAGTCCGCATTCAAGAACCTAATACTAAGTTAATTTATGGGATTGAGGAACCACCTACGGATGAGGAGTTAGTAGAGTGTGTGAAGAATAAGGAGTTTTATCAGGTTGCGATCGCGGCTAAAAACTCTTTACATCAAGAAAAAGTCAGTCAATGTCTAAAGGATGTTTGCAGTCGCTTAGATATTCTTTATCAAAGTTGCTTACCAGAATTAACTAATGGCGAACAACTACTAGAAATATCTCACTCTCTTAAACCAGAAGTCAACCAACTAAATTTATTGAACGAAAGGCTAAAAGAGTTTATTGTGCTGTTGAATGAACGAATAGAAGTAACTCATACTGAAATTAAAAACATTTGGATAACTAGCTGCAAGCAAGGTGTAAATGATGCCATTCAGTCTAATGTTGCCACTCAAAAGGCTCTATCTAAGTTAACAATAACTCAGCAAAATTTACGTGTTACAGAAGCTGCTTGTTTGGGAGTGCATCAAGCAATTAACACGCTGAAACAAGGGTTACAAGAAGGAGATATAAACCTTCAATTTGTGGGTGAAAATTATCAGAAACAAGTTGGTGATATCTTAGTTAATTTTTACGAGCAAACAGCTTAGGTAATTTATTTGATTTCATTCATATCTAAAGGAGCTAAAAATGCCTAAAAAACGCAGCAAACAAGAATTTACGAAAGAAAGCGACAAAATCAAGGAATCTAGCCGAGAGGCAATAGATAAAGCCACTAAAGTTGCTGATTTTGCTGCTGAAACTAAAAAGATGTTAGAAAGTTTGGAAGGAGAGGCATTCTCTGATACAACGGCTGAGATGAAAGCAGCTAACGAACAACTTCAAGATGCTATTGACGAAAGAGAAGAAGAAATCGTAGAAGAAGCTGACGAAGTTGACGAACAGTTTAGCGAAGAATCCGAGGATCTCTATGCTGGAATTGAAGGCAATAAATCTGATATTAGCCAACTTAAGAATCTGGAAAAGCAAGCTGAAAAAGCAGGTGTAGTAGAGGCAGGAATTGCTCAAGCTGAGAAAGCAAAGCAAGGGGAAATTGCTTTTTCTGAAAATGAGGCTAAAGCTATTGAAAATGCCCAGAAAGAGCAGCAAAAACGCATAGAAGAGGCCAAGCGGAAAAGGCAGGCAAATCGTGCTGCTTATGGTGATTAATTAATAGGGTAGACAATAAATTAGCCTCTTGTTCGCTTGATAACATTCTTCAAGAACAGAAAATAGATTTCTCAGTCTAGTTTATTTAATTGTTCAAACTTAAGGAAATCAATTCAGTGAGGAATTTAGTTTTATGGCACCGGACAAATTATTTACAAGGATTCATCTCGAATCTCAAACGAAAAGCCTGGGTGACAACCTCAGAAAAATTCTGCAAAGAATTAAAAGTATTGCCATCACTCGTTATGTAGTAGAGGGCAATAATAAGCAGTCAGCAGAACACGACTGGCTGCTTGGAGAACTTGATAAAGTCGAGGCCCAGATTAAGGAATTAATTTCTAGGTGTGATGCGTGGATTAAAGGAAATCAATATGATATTGACAAAATTAAGAAAGAAAGAACAAAGATTTTGCAAGGAAAAGCAGATAACAAACAAGCAATGGCAAAAAATATAATGATTGCCGAAAAAGAATCAGAAATTAATTTTTTGAAATCACAAACTAAGAGATTAAAAGATGATTTAGATTTTTTAAACAAGGAAGAAAATCGAAACAAACGCTATCGCTATCGCTATAGATTAGTCGAACGAAAACCCGCAGTATTGGCTTATAGCACTGACAATTCGCAAATCAAAAATAAAGAAAATATTAGAATAGAAGCTTTGGACAAAAATAGTCAACAAAAAGGCAGAATAACTGCTACATTCAAAGAAAATGGAACAGTATTTATTGTCTGGACAGAAGCAATTCCTACAGGAGAAGGGACAGGATCTTTGCTTTATAAAGCTCTTGAGAATCTATTCAGTCCTGGAACGGTAATTTACTTTAAAGAGAATAAAGAGCCTCTTTTTTGGCTAAAAATGAGATTTATGTTAAAACCGTTTGATGGGGAAGAGGAAGCTAAATACTACTGGAAAAGAGTCTCTTCGTAATCAACGTATAGCTAATAAATTGTCCCACTCTGAGTTTAATTATTCACATTACAAGGAGCGTCATGTTTTTTTCTATCTTATTCAAGAAATACTACGACCAAATATCCTCCGCGTTACTGCCAGAATATAAAAAGTCTGTGGGTAAAATCCATATTAGGGATATCCAACCCTTATTTGATACGATCGCTAACTATGGCTTTTCTATTCCCACCCAACACGCACAAAATCTAGTCCAATCTTTTCATAACCGTTATCAAGTAACCTTCAAGCCTTTGGCATTTCCCGAAGATTCCATAAAAGAAGATGTCAAAAATGAGATAGAACCAGAATGGTCTGGTTTCTTTAAAACTGTTACTGCTTTCATCGACAACCATAATTTTTATAAAGCGATTGAAGCAGCTTTTCAACGTCGCTATCAAGGAATTGTCCATGCTGCCGAGATTTTGGCTAAAAGTGTCAAATTAATTGCGGAAATTACCAAAACTTATGATGAAGCTGTTAATGTGGGTAATTCGAGAGCTAAATTGCTTAAAGGATTGCAATATTTAGCGGGTGACAGTCAGTTGCTAATGTCTCGTTATCAAACTCAAATTGAGTGCTTGCGAGATAAGTTCAATCATTACTCTTCGCAAACGATTGAAAGTTTGCAACAAGCTAAACAAAGCCTCTCAGCGGAAGTAGAAAAATTGCTCAGTAAAGAGCGAGCTACTCAATCTGACTATGCCCAATTTTTTATGGATTATCGCTTGCGAATTACTCAAGAAATTGATCCTATTTGCGACAGTTTAAAAATTTTTAGTTTGAGAGGTCAAGAGTTGCGATCGCGCCTAATCGAATATCTAACAGACTTGCAAGACAGACACCCCGAACAATTAGAATTAATGCGAGGCGATCTCGATCGAGAGTTTACCTTAGTATGGGATGAATTAAAGCAAATGCAATCAGTAGAGACTGCTAACATAAAAGCACGTCAAGCCATTCAAAGTTTTGCTAATTCGACTCGCTTAGAATTTTTTCAAGATGTCGCAGAAGTAAAACAACAGGTAGCTTTAAGAGGTATTAGCGATACAATTAGAGAGTCAATTGATTTACTATCTATTCAGCAAAAAATTGAGTTAATAGAACAGGAATATCATCACCAAGTCAATGATTTAGCTGAAGTAGAGCGTCAGTATTTAAGCCTCAGAACAGAAACTTTAGATAGTTTAGAATCTCCAGTAAAGTTTACGTTGGAGCAATTAAACTTAGCAAGTGAGGATATTTTTGTTCCTGTTCAAAATTCTTATCGATTGGTTGTCGGAAAGTTAGAAAAATATGGTAGTAATAATGAAGAATTGCTGAACCAGCTAACTACAGATGGTATGTTACTAGGAATTAGTGACTTTGGTCAGGCGATCGAAAACCCAGTTCAAGTCTCAATATGCCTAGACATAGAAAAAATATGTCAGGAAATAGAGCGTAAAATTACTGATATTGGTTTAGAGAACCGCATAGGATTTATAGAGATATTGTTAGATGAAGGAAATACCTTTGATAAACCTGCAATTTTATTCTTCACTCGTCAACCCCAAACAGAACGACCAGAAGTTACAGCTTTATTAGAAGTAACCCAAGAAGGTAAACTGGCATATATCAGAAAATTAGTCTGTATATGTCCGCTTCCCTCCCATCTCCTCAACAATTTATTAGAGGGTTACAAAACAACGTTTAAGAACAAAAACCGGGAGGTGATGCAACTAATTGCAGATGAATTTCTTGCTAATAAACTCAAGCTTGATTTCCAGAGTTGTATCGCTCAAGCGATGGTTCACGCTAAACAAAGTCTCCGAGATATGTATCTGGAAAATCTCAGAGAAGACACTTTACAAAAAGTCGTCAGTGATGATTTAGAAAATAACATTTTCTTAAAAACTATTGACGGATTGATTATTAAAGCCTTGGATGCTGCAACTGGCTTTGAAGAGGAATCTGAAGAGCTAAACTGGTAATTTTTGTCTAATTTATTCTCAATAGGAGGCTATGTGATGAACACTGTTATTGGCATCGATCTAGGAACAACATTTTCAGCGATGGCTTACATGAAAGATGGCAAGGCTGAAATTATTCCTAATAGTGAAGGCGAGAGAATTACCCCATCAGTTGTATTTTTTGATGATGATAAGAGCATACCAGTCGGTACTTTTGCGAAAAATGTTGCTGTTTCAGAGGGCGATCGGGTCGTGCAATTTATCAAGCGTCGTATGGGCGATGACTATCTGATATACCAACAGGGAAAGGACTGGCGACCTGAAGAAATTTCTGCTTTAATTTTGGAAAAACTCAAAAAAGATGCAGAATCTTATCTAGATACCAAAATTCGGGATGCAGTAATTACAGTTCCCGCCTATTTCGACGATCGTAAAAGGATGGCGACTAAGACCGCAGGAGAAATTGCAGGACTAAACGTACTTCAAATTATTAACGAACCCACTGCGGCGGCGATGGAATTTACCGCCAGCCAAGAAGTGCAAAATAAAACTATGCTCGTTTATGATTTTGGTGGTGGCACATTTGATGTTACGATCATGCGAGTTGATGGCAAAAAAATTGATGTCATTGCTACTGGCGGCGACCATCAACTCGGCGGAAAAGATATTGACGATCGCATAATCGCTTACTTTCAGGAAGAATTCCAAAAAGCAACTGGATTCAATCCTTTAAACTCTCTAGCTGGTCAGCAAAGACTCCGAAACGAGGCAGAAGCTGCTAAAAAACGGCTATCTTCCTCTTCTAATACGCGGGTTGCTCTTGATGTAGAAGGTCGTCAAGCAAATTTTAAAATTACTCAAGCTAAGTTTGAAGACTTAATTGACGACTTGATAATTCGCGCTGAAACGAATATTGAGTTAGTTTTAGAGGATGCTAATTTAACTCCACAACAAATTGATGATGTTCTCTTAGTAGGAGGTTCAAGCCGCATACCAGCAGTTAGCAAACGGCTAACAACTTTATTTGGCAAAGAGCCACTGAAAACCGTTAATCCTGATGAAGTTGTAGCTCAAGGTGCAGCAATTTTAGCTCAGAGCTTGGCGATTGAATCAGGTCAGGCAATTCCTACTCCCAATACAGTTTTGCCTCAATTTTCAGATGTTTGCTCTCATAGCTTAGGAGTCGTCTGTCTCAATGACCGTCGAGTACCAGAAAATTCAGTAATTATTCCCAAAAATAGTACGATTCCTTGCAAATTATCACAAAGCTATGGAACTGTTAGAGATAATCAGCCTGCTGTAGAGATTAAAATTTTGGAAGGAGAAGATAAAGATCCAGAATATTGCACAAAGTTGGGAACAGCAGTGATAGAAAATCTTCCGCCTTCACCCGAGGGTTCGGAAGTAGAAATTACCTTTGCTTACGATGCTAGTGGGATTCTAGGTGTGACTGGTATTTTTGTTCCAACGGGGCAGAAAGTAAATACAACAATTAAAGTAGAAGGAGCTATGTCACCCGAAGAAACTAGGCGCAGTCAGGAAGAAATTAAAAAACGCAATATTGAGTAGCGATGGTTCAAAAAAGGGCGTGAAGCGAAGCTATCCCGAAGGGAATCGCCCTTACGACAAAAAGTGCGATCGCCCTTAATCCCTCCCCATCCACCTTCATCTGCGGTTGCTAAAAAGAGTGATCGCCCTTGACGACAAAAAGTGCGATCGCCCTCTAAAACAATCCCCAATACCCAGACTTCCCCACAACCACCTTCCTTAAATCCCAACCCTCTCACAGACATTGAATCATGATTAAACTAAAATTCAAGATATTAGGAACACTAGCCCTAATCAGTGCAATTGGCATAGATTGTACCAGCCTAGTCAAACCAGCCACAGCACAAACCGCTGCATCTCTAGCCTACCATCTCAAACAAGCAGGTGCTAAAATGTACGGTGCTTCTTGGTGTCCTTACACTCGAAAGCAGGCGCAATTATTCGGAAACGTTTTCAGCCAAGTTCAATACATTGAATGCTCCCCCAATGGTAGAGATGGTGAGTTTAATTCGCAGTGCGCTAAAGCTGGGGTTTATAGTTTTCCTACATGGGTAATTGGTGGTCGCACCTATAACGGTATGATGTCTATTCAAGAAATAGCCAACTTTTCTAATTATGGTACACCTTCAACCACCAACGACAAAGTAAAAATATGTGACTATAAAGCCGACCTGATTTTCTATGAAAGAAATCCTCAAATGTTGGGTCGGAAAATTTCTAGTAGTCAATCTAATTTAGCTAATGAATGGTCAGGAATTAGAAGGAATATTCGGGGATGTCAGTAATGCACTAAAGCCCTAGTATTTGTAGGGGCAATCCCCCCGTGGTTGCCCCTGTTTGCCACAACAAGGTCGATCGGATGTAGGGGCAATCCCCCCGTGGTTGCCCTAGGCCAGGGCGGGCACGGGGGCACCGCCCCTACATATCGGGTTGCGGGCACGGTTGCGGGCGGGCACGGGGGCACCGCCCCTACATATCGGGTTGGGGATGGTATTTTTCTAGATGCAAAGGCTCATCTTCCCAAGCGATCGGATTGTTGAGGATATATTCACGAATTTTTTCGCAAGATTCCTCATCCCGAATAATATGTTCGTGATAATTTCGCTGCCAAAATTTTTTGGGAAAGGGTGTCCAACCTAAGTTCGCAACACCATGTCGATATTTAGTAGTTGTCAGCGATTTGAAACGTTGAACCACATCTGGCAATGTCATGGCTTTCTTAGGAGTAGCGCCAGAAATATTGTCTGGCATCAAAACAATGATTCCGTGAAAATGATCTGGCATTAACACAGAAGCATCTACTTCTACACCTGGATAATGGAATGGCAATTCATTCCAAATAGTTTGCACCATCATCCCTGGTTCGCTCAGATATATTTGGCTATTGCAGATTTCTCCTAATGTATGTAAACCATCTTTAATACAGATAGTGACAAAATAAGCTCCCGCTTGAGAATAATCATATCCCTTGAGGCGAATAGAACGCCGATGATGTTTAGCAGCATCGTACTTCATGATAATTCCATTGTGATGTCAAATCAATTTTACCGTAGGGGCGGTGCCAAGAATGCCCCCCCAATCCAACGTAGGGGCGGTGCCCCCGTGCCCGCCCTGGCCTAGGGCAACCACGGGGGGATTGCCCCTACATATGCGGTTGGCGCGATCGCCCTTTCATCCATCTGCGCTTGCTAAAAAGGTCGATCGCCCTTAACACAAAAAGTGCGATCGCCCTTGTGAAAATAAAGCTCACCATCTATAATCGATCGATAACCCCTATCCTTTTCTCAGGAGCATCCTCATCAGCACAAAGCCTAGCAGTTCCCCCGAACCTCAAGAGGAATCGCCAGCACTTTTAGGAGCGGGTGGTCGTTGGCCAGTCATTGATGAAATTGTTGACCCCAGAGTTGTCAGACAGCAAAGTAACCTATCTTGTGGCCCTGCCAGTGCTGAAATACTCCTCAAAGATCGAGGAATTGCTAATATTGAACAAGCCAAAGAATGAAAATTTAACAGGAGCACCCACATCCGCTGAAGAAATTGCCAATGCCCTTAACGAACTGACTCCGGCTACTTCTCATCAATGGCAAGCTGGTTTTATTAATACATCAACACCTCTAGCAGCTTTTAACCTGTTATTAAATACCGGACAGTCGTGGATGGCTCAAATGAAAGAATTTGGTAACAGAGTCGGACACATGGTAGTAGTTCACGGTCTCGATCAGACAGGACTTGTTCTAATTCGAGCCCCCTGGGAAGGAACAAGGTATAAAATGAATATAGATGAATTTTTAAAGGTTTGGAATCAAATTGCAGTTTTCTGAGGCATCCCATGAATATAACAGTGCTTTCAATAGAACCAGCGAGCGAGTTGGGAACATTCAATACGATCGTATTGCTCGATCGAGAGCAGCATCAGTTTACCATGACCGCAGAAACAGCCCAAGCTTCGGGACAGGCTATCCCGTTAATCAAGGGCGATGTGCATTTCTGTCAAACCTTTAAATGGAATCAGGAAGCCAGTGTTAAACTGTATAAGCTATTGTCTCAATTTAATCGGGGAGACTGTCTAGAATTTCCCATTAATCTTGGCGATTTTGAATTTCTAGAAATAGAACGATTCTCTTTAAAGAAGGAAGTCAAAATATCTGTAAAATAAGGCCAAAGCTCGTTACTTCTGATGTGCGATCGCCCTTGTTTCAAAAAGCGCAATATCCCTTCGCCCTCACAAATACTCTACCATTCCGACCATATCTTCCGGTGTGTAAATTTCATAGAGCAAAATCAACATTTCTATTACTTGTCCGATCGAACGACTGCCTTGTTTAAAATAAGCCACACCAGGATGATCCTTACTCATACCAGCCATAACTAGAAAATCTCGATCCTGAGTGACAAGCACTCGCTGCTGCTGTTGAATAAACAACCACTGCTGCTCATCCATCTTAGTCCTTAATCCTGCTTCAACCGTTGTCGTCACATCAATGCCATAGAGACGTAACGCCCTAGCAATGTCCGGATCGATATGCTCATCTAAATGAAACCTAATTCGTCGGCTCACCTTTTAATTCCTTTATTTTTGCTTGTAACCTACCTGGATTTTGACGCATAAATTCATCCACAAAAGCATCATCTTCTGCTATTTCTCTGTCAATTGCTTGGCGATGATCGTAATAATAAGCCATAGCGTCATAAACTGCTGCTACAAGCAGATCGTACTTAGTGGCAATTTCTAAAAGAGAATAACCCATTTTTAGGTGCATCACCATCACGTCTTGTACGGCGATTCTCGTCCCAGCAATCCGGGGTTTCCCGCCTCGTACTCCCGGTGTCATTTCAATGTGTTCTACGCTTACTGTTGTTGTCATGATTTTTTATTAGGTATGATTCAAAAATAATACTATTATAGCCCAAATAGATATGTTTACAAGCTCGATAAGTTGGAATTTTGAATAATAGCGATCGCCCTTAATCCCTCCCCATCCATCCACCTTCATCTGCGGTTGCTAAAAAGAGCGATCGCCCTTAACACAAAAAGTGCGATCGCCCTTAAAATCGGAATAGACAAACAACATGGTATGGTTAACATGAAATTTGCGATAATCCATTATGTATGAGTGAAACTGTCTACATCGAAACCAGTATTTTGGGCTACCTCACCGCCAGAGCCACCAAAAACCTGATTATAGCTGCAAACATTGAGGTAACACGAGATTGGTGGGAATTTCGACGAAGCAACTTCAGGCTCTACATCTCACAAGTTGTTTTGGACGAAATAGCAGAAGGTGACTCAGAGATTGCGACTCAACGTTTGGAGATACTTCGCGACTTTCCCTTGCTGGAACTCAATCAAGCTGTACGAGACTTAGCAGGACAATTTCTCACACGAAGCAATCTTCCGCCTAAAGCTGCTGCTGATGCGGTTCATATTGCGACAGCTACCGTTTACGATTTAGATTACCTGCTAACATGGAACTGTAAGCATATCGCTAACGCTCAAATTCAGAGAAAACTTGCAGAAATTAGTTTTGATTTTGGATACCAATTACCGATCATTTGTACGCCTTACGAACTACTAGGAGGTTGAATTTATGTGGCAAGATGAGCTCGTGGAAGAAATCCACCGAATTCGTGAAGAACACGCCAAGTCCTTCAACTACGACTTGGATGCCATGTTTGCAAATTGGCAGAAGAAGCAGGCTGAAAGTGGAAGGGAAATAATCTCAAAATCACTCAAGCCACGCACTCAAACCACTCCTATTTGTGGTTAAAAAAGAGCGATCGCCCTTAATCCAAAAAGTGCGATCGCCCATTTCAATTTCTAACCAGAAATCACCTCACTCAAAAGATGAGCCTGAGAACCCTCAAGCCGAGGCCCATGAATCTGCACCACCCTAGAAGCCAAGAAATTACCCCAACGAGCAGCTTTTGTAGCACTCAAACCATTAGTAAGCCCAAACAAAACACCGCCAGCAAAAGCATCACCAGCACCCACAGTATCGATCGCCTTTACGGGAAATCCAGCCACATCCACAATCTGTTTGTTCTCCACCACCATGCAGCCCTTATCCCCATTCGTGATAAAAGCCAAATCGGAAATTTCGCTCATTTTCCGAGCGCACTCTTCCAAAGATTCCTCCTTAAAAAAGCTGCGAACTTCATCAGCATTGCAAAAAATTACATCGCAATATTCCGAAACCACCTTGTGAAAATCATCAGCAAATTGAGCGACCAAAAAGCCATCGGAAAAAGTAAAAGCCACCTTCACGCCCAGACGCTTAGACTGTTCCATCGTCTCAATGCTAGCCTTTCTCGGATCGGGAGCACTCCAAAGATAGCCCTCAACATAACTGTACTTGCAGTGAGCCAGTCGATCGACATCAATATCAGTCGCAGCCAGAGTAGTAGAAACCCCCAAATTAGTACACATCGTGCGTTCCGCATCCGGCGTAGTCAGCACTACACAAGTACCAGTGGGCTCCTGCGACGACTCAGCAGGATGCACGTTAAAATCAATCCCCGCCGCCAGCAAATCTTGGCGGTAAAATTCCCCGTTAGTATCCTTAGCAACCTTCCCCGAATAATACGCTTTACCGCCGCTCTGAGCCAAACCAATCATCGTATTTGCCGCCGAACCGCCCGATCGCATTTGCAGCGAATTGTGCTCTAAATCGTGCAAAATCCCCCCCTGCGTTTCCGAATTCATCAGCGTCATCCCGCCGCGATTCAGCCCGCGATCGAGTACAAATCCATCTTCTACCAATGCTAGGATGTCTACAAGGGCATTGCCGACGCCAAACACATCCACGGAACCAGATTCTTGATTATTTTCTGTCATCGCTGCTTTTTTTTACACTAACTATCAACTCTATAATAAATCGGATTAAAGTCAACATCCCCACTCCCAATCTAAAGTCCCCAACTTAAAATCTAAAATTCAAAATTCAAAATCCAAAATCCCCAATCTAAAATCTAAAATCCAAAATCTAAAATCGCTATGACTTGTCTCCCACCTCTGATTCAGCAAATGTTGCATCCCGGGTTTTACCCGCACGGGGTGACAGAACCTGTGCAGCTAATTCAGACTCATGGCTCCTTTGTTCTCCTGACAGGAGATTATACTTACAAAATCAAGAAACCAGTCAATTTTGGTTTTTTGGACTATTCAACTTTGGAGAAACGGCAGCATTTATGCACCCAAGAATTGCTGCTGAACCGACGCACTGCACCGGAAATTTATCTAGAAGTTTTGCCAATTGTTAAAATTGGGAATTCGTTTCAATTTGGCCGCAACTTACCTGCTATAACTCCGGCTGAAGTTGCTGTAGAATACGCACTTAAAATGCGTGAATTTCCTCAAAATTCGCTGTTGCTTAGTTTGCTGGACTGCGGACTGTTGACCGAGCAAATTATGGCAGACTTAGGGCGGGAAGTTGCCAAGTTTCACAGCACGGCAATTAGTAATAGCTACATTCGCACATTTGGCGAAGTCAATCAGATTCGGACAGCAATAGACAACAATTACCTGATTTCGCAAAAATATATCGGGGGGCCGCAGACTCAGGTACAATTTCAGGAAACTAAAGATTATACAGATGAGTTTTTTGAAAAAAATCAAGAATTATTTAACCGACGGATTGCCAATAATAAAATTCGCGAGTGCCACGGAGATTTGCACTTGCGGAATATAGCATTGTGGCAAGAAAAAATATTGCTATTCGACTGCATTGAATTTAATGAGCCTTTTCGCTTTGTTGATGTCATGTACGATGTCGCTTTTACAGTAATGGATTTGGAATCGCGCGGGCGCAGAGACTTGGGAAATGCTTTTCTCAATACTTACATCGAACAAACAGGCGATTGGGAAGGACTGCAACTGCTGCCTCTGTATTTGAGCCGTCAAGCTTATGTGAGAGCAAAAGTAACTTCGTTAATGTTGGATGATGCCTCGATTCCAACTGCCCAAAAAGCACACATTTCACAGACAGCAGCTCATTACTATAAACAAGCTTGGCAATACACACAACCACGCCCAGGAAAGTTAACTTTGATGTCGGGTTTATCTGGTTCTGGCAAAAGTACAGCGGCTCGATATTTGGCTCGGCGCACTGGGGCAATTCATATTCGATCCGATGCTGTTCGCAAACATTTAGGCGGGATTTCTTTAAATGAACGCGGGGGGCAAGATTTGTACTCGGATGAAATGACGGCCCAGACTTATGGTAGATTGTTAGAGTTGGGGATAATTCTGGCTGACCGAGGTTGGGATGTGATTTTAGATGCAAAGTTCGATCGCCAAAACTTGAGAACCGATGCGATTAATCAGGCTCAATCCCACGGCTTATCCTGGCAAATCGTTTACTGCACCGCACCAATTGCTGTATTGCGAGAACGGCTGCAACAGCGCCGGGGCGATATTGCCGACGCGACAGCCGAACTATTGAGTTCGCAGCAAGCCACTTTTGAACCTTTTACAGAATTAGAGCAAATTTCTTTAAAGATTGTAGATGCCGCGCAAGACTTAGAGGTACAATTAAACTTGATTTGTGGGGAGTAGTTGCAGCGCGATCGCCCTTGGCAATCTTACTTGTCTGCTAATATTGTCAATATCTTTCTGTGTTATTACAAACAAAACTTACAGCTCATGCCAAAATTTACCGGAGACTCCAAGGGGTTTAGCCCCGCCCTGATATGGTTTGTGTTGTTTACCGTTGGGTTTCGCTTAGTAGGATGTACGCTGCCCCTGAGTCTCGGCTTGGGTGTCATCGGTGGCGTGGCAGCAGGTTTAATTGTCGCTTGGTGGCACAACGAATTACTACTCAACCCGAATATAAATTCCAAGGACACAACCTCGGATGCTATCCTCAACAAAGAAGTAGTGCAAAGGGACGGCCATAAATATAGCAAAACCTCTAGGGGTGATGCTGCTACATTTTTTGGTTGGTTATCTGGACCAGAGGATCGTCGCTAGCACTGAAAATAGTTTTGAGTATTGAGTTGTAAGTTTTAAGTTAAAGAGTTCATAATTAAAAACTCACTACTAAAAATTAACCACTCCCGCCCGTTAAATTACCAATTACAGATTAGCGACTAACGATGGTTCATTTCCAATTACCCATTACCGCTAACGAGCAATTTGAATTACTTGCTTAATGTTTCTATTTCTATCGAAACTCCTGCCGCTGTTTATTTATCCTTTGGGGTTGAGTTGCCTGTTAATGATGGCGGCTTTAATCACACTTTGGAAGCGTCCCAAATGGGCGGCGGCGCCAATTGCTGCGGCTCTAATTATTTTACTGCTCGGAAGTAGCGGTTGGGTTTCAAAATCGTTAGTTCGATCGCTCGAATGGCAAAACTTACCAACCGCCGAACTCCCCCAAGCTGAAGCGATAATCGTCTTGGGCGGTGGTGTCAAAGCAGCTTTACCTCCCCGTCCTTGGGTAGAATTAGGTGAAGCGGGCGATCGAATAATCTATGGTTCCCGACTTTACCGGCAAGGCAAAGCTTCCCTGCTAATTCTCAGCGGCGGTAGAGTAGATTGGAAAGGCGGCGGGCCTCCAGAATCGGCAGACATGGCAGAAATTGCCCAAACAATGGGTGTACCGGCATCAGCAATTCTGCAAGACCCCGATTCACACAACACCTATCAAAATGCCGTCAACGTGCGGAAAATTTTAGATGCTAAAGCTATAAAAGGGCCGGTTTTGCTAGTGACATCGGCGATGCACATGACTCGATCGCTCTTAATTTTCAAGCGTCAGGGAATAAAAGCAATTGCCGCACCAACAGACTTTCAAATCACGCAGCAGGATATCGCAGCATCCCAAAGCAATTGGCAAGCAGTCGCCTTGGATTTATTGCCGGATACCTATCAGTTAAACCAGTCAACTAAAGCTTTGAAAGAATACATCGGCTTAATCGTTTATCGGCTGCGGGGATGGCTTTAACAGAATTTTAGATTTTAAATTTTGGATTTTAGATTGAAGAATTTAAGCTAATATCAAATCCGGTTGCATCCCAATTATAGGGGCGTGGCGGGCTTATATAATTTGTCTATACTTATCAAATATCTGGGCGAACGCGCCCCTACAAAACTTCATCAGATAAAATTCCGAATCAAACGGATACGATCTAAAATCTAAAATCTAAAATCTAAAATTCTATGATTTAGTGTGTTAGCTTAAAGTCAATACAGCCAATATTAGCCACCGTCGCCCCCAAACAGTCATGCTGCCCCACGAGTTGCAAAACATTGCCCCAGAACCGACTCCCGCGGCCGAAATTTTTCAGAGACACCAAATTGTCCGCGAGTTTTACGATGAAATTAAGTACCGTCAAGAACTAGAACTTCACTGCCAGTGGTATTACGCTACAGCCAAGCAGCATCAGCAGGAATTGCAGAAAATGCAGGGAGATTGGAATATTTTAGGTTGGTTCAGCCGCAGAGGGTCGAAAAATTAAGGATTAAATAAATTACGAATATTAACTTAATCCCACTTTAAAAAACTGAACCCCAAGATCCCGACTTCTTTAAGAAGTCGGGGATCAAACAACTAGACTTCAGAAGAGATCAATTCAACCTCATCTTCTTTGAAATGAGCTTTAAATTTTTTGTCAAACTGAACTAGAACCGGCCAATTAGCACTGACAGGTCTGCCGTGCCATTCCTGAACGATCGCCACGACTTCTCCTTCCATACCCTTAATATCAAATGGTTGACTGCGATTTTCAGGATGGTGGTAGACAACAACAGAGTTTTTAATGCAAACGCGATCGCCAACTTTCATAAATTTAAACTTAGTGTTCTTTCTTTCAAACTCTACAAAGCGCGCAAGTGCAGAACATCTGTACGCTTTGGGGACAGTCTTTTTATCTTCCCACATAAGTAGAGCGAAAACTTAAACAAAATTGGCGGTTCTCTGTCGGTGCTTCGATCGCCAGCCAAGATCGGCATGGAGGCATCCAGGCCGATCTATTCTCGGTTGAACCCGCAGGCCTGATCGGCATTTAAAGCTCGATCGGGCGGATTCTCAAGGACGGGAATTGATGCCGGCTAATCGGGAAACTGTTAACTTAACTGATTTAACCAACACTCCACATCAACTGCCAAGGTTTGACCCAACTCCAGCAACTGCCGGATCGAAGACAACTCCCAGCCGCCGCCTGAACGCGCAATTTCCAAGGCAACGGCAGCCCCCGCAGTTTCGTCCGCCGAGGCATCTTGCCGTTGCAGCCAGCCCAAACACAGAGGCACAATTTGGCTGTACAGAGAATCGAAATACAGTTCCTGCGATTTGTCCAAACACAAGCCTAAACTCAGCCGATCGCCCACAGCAATCAAACGCTCGATCGTGCGGATATCAGCTTCCAACTTGACAGGCGAGCGCTCATCCACACCCGATCCTGCTTGCAGCAGCGCGTCTAGCGATCGCCAAACCATCTTTTCCAAAATTTCCTTGACTTCGGGAACGTTCAACCGACAGCGGAGATGGCCGCTTTCAGTGGCGATCGCCTCAATTTCGGCCAGCAGCGGTTCCACATCCTCCGTTTCCACTTCCAGGGCCTTCGCCGCCGTCAAACAGCGGTGTCCCAAAGCCACCTCAGCAGCCACCTGCAACTCTACCGGCACCGGGAGCTCGTCGCGGTGGAACGCCATCATCACCCCGTAATTTTCGCGGTAAACCTGAGTGTAAAGCTGATCCAACCGAGTCAAATTTTCCTGACTCAGCAACTGCACGATCCGGTGGCGTTCCTCAGCGAATAAATCCCGCAAGCTAAAGGACTGATCCCCAAACAGCCGCACCATTTCCAGAATCGCGTGGGCCGCCGAAGCTTCTTGCATAACTCCAAACAACCGCTCTTTGAGCATAGTGTACGATCGGCGGCTGCCAAAAGGCTGAATACAGCAGTGGAAGTCCCAGCCGCCGAGGTGCAACGCAGCAAACACAAAAACCTCTGTTTCCCGCGTAATTTCCGAGGTTAACTGCAATTGACCCACAGCCAGAGTCATCGATCCCATGCGCTGAATTTGGAAATCTTCCTGCAGGGCCTGATAGCAGTAAACTCGTTGTTCGCGGGGATATTTGGCAAACAGAGAACTGATCGCGTAGTGGGCGGCTACCTGTCTGAGACTAATTTGGGCTGTCACCACGAGTTTGCGGTAAACTTCGGCCCCTGTTTGGAAATAGTCAACGTTGCTGGGTACGAGGGCTAGTCGATCGACAAAATCCTTTTCTAGCTGCACGCCGGTAACTTCGCCCGCCAATTCCAGCGCCCGGGCCGCGTAGCGCAGAATTTGCACGCCTTCTGGCCGCGAGATTTCTTCAAAAAACCAGCCGCAGCTAGTGAACATTAACAGGGTGTGGCGCTGCATTTCCAGCAGCCGCAGGGCGTCCACCTGTTCGGCTGCGTCGAGTTGGCGCACTTGATGGCGTTGGAGGAAACTGTCAACATTAGCGGTCGATCGATCGCGGATGACCTCAATATATTCATCTCTGGCTTTCCAGGGATCGCGAAACAGCTTGCGTCCCGCTTCTTCGTAAATCGGAATCAGTCGATCGCGCAGCCAATTGAGAGTATCCCGCAAGGGGCGGCGCCATTTTTGGTTCCACTCGCCGCCACCGCCGCAGCCGCAATCATCTTGCCAGCGATCGACCCCGTGAGAACAACTCCAGGCCGTCACGGGTTTGAGTTCCACTTCCCAAGCGCTCGGATTTTGACTTAAATAATGAGCAAAATTCGTCACCGTCCAGCCTCGACGGGGAAACTCTTCTGTGAAGGCGTAGGCGAGGCATTTTTCCGTACTGTGTTTGTGGTGGCCGAAAGTTTCGCCGTCCGTCGCCACGCAGATTAATTGAGCCGGTCGGTGGTCTCCCCGTACTGCTTGACCCAAGCGCCCCACCAAGTGGTGGCTGCTGCTGAGAACGTCATTGAAGCCCATATCGCGCGAGATCGGGCCGTCGTAGAAAAAGATATCAATGTAGGGAGTGTTGGCAGGTGTGGCTTCGGAATTTTGGAAGTGTCTGCGGCCAAAATGGTGAGTGCTCAGCGGCGAGAGTTGGTGGTCAGCCATTAACCGCATTTCTGGTTTCAAATAGCAGCGGTACGGGCGAGTCGGATCGATTTGACCCCCGCCGACTTCGTGCCATTCGGAATTTTGCCCTGGTTCCCCTTCGTGGTTTTGCCCGATTAGCGGGCGGCAGCGTTCGGCTTGGGAGGGGGCTAAGACAATGAAGCGGATGCCTTCAGCGACTAAAACTTCGAGGGTGGCGTAGTCTACGGCGGTTTCGGCGAGCCACATTCCTTCGGGATCGCGACCGAACCGGGAGCGAAAATCTGCGACCCCCCACCGAATTTGGGTGTATTTGTCTCGCTCGTTAGCCAGCGGCATGATGATGTGATTGTATACTTGGGCGATCGCGTTGCCGTGACCGTTGAGCCGCTGACAGCTTTTGCGATCGGCTTCCAGAATCCGCTGGTAGACTTCCGTGTCGTAGCGTTCGAGCCAGCTCATCAGGGTGGGCCCGATGTTGAAGCTCATATACTCGTAGTTATTGACGATCCCCGCGACTTCGCCGCGGTCGTTGAGTATGCGGGCAAAGGCGTTCGGGCGGTAGCACTCGATGTCAATGCGTTCGTTCCAGTCGTGGGCAGGAGAGGCGCTGGCTTGGCGTTCGATCGCGTCCAGATAAGGGTTTTCCCGGGGCGGCTGGTAGAAGTGACCGTGAACCGTCACGCACACCCCTGTTGCAGCAGTCACGCTGCTTTGGGTTGCAGCCGTAACGGTTGGCGAAGACAAAGGTAGCAGATCGGATTGAGTTGTAGAAATCGAAACCATGCGATCGAATCCTCAAGTAGTTAATGACAATAAAATCAGCCTATTTAGAAACTGAAACCTTACGCAGCAAGAGTTTCAGTTAGGCATCTGTTCGGGCTAAATTTTGGCAGATAAGTTTTGATACATTTGTAGTATTGCGAGCAAAGCATTCGTTCCAAGATGCCAACCGTCGATCCCTGGGTTTTTCTGCCAATGCTTTGCTGTTGAAAGAGTTAAAAAAGGTAGCTTTTGCTGCTTTTTGGCACTTGCGACCCATTTCGGGTTAGTGTTTGCAGAGCTGTTCATTGAGAAATTGATTTACATTGCTGGATTGTAAAGTCTTATTCATTAAATAGCAACTTTTCGCCGGAAAGATTTAATTTTTGGCAATAAATCTTGGCGGTTGTGGATATCGGTTTAATGCCCGATCGATTTATAGAATAAGAGTTTTGCCCGAGTTTCGCATCATACTTTAGGTGCTTTTTACCTAAGTCCTGGAGAAGTTAGGCCAGTTGCGTTCGGGCGGGGCGGATTTGCTGCAAATGTACTTTCCAGAAGAGATGTAACACTTGTGCGGAGTCAAAAGGCAACAAAAAAGCAAAACGGTAAGTGTTATATTTTAACCCCTGAGAGGTATGTGGGGGCGGAGGCGGAGGAGGAGGAGGAGGAGGGTTTGGACGAGAAGATGCTGCATTTGACGGCGAAGTTGGAGAGGCAATTTGCCGAGAGTGCCAAGTTAGAGGCGATGATTCGGGAAAATCGGCAGAGGGTGGGTTCTGGCGGATAGTTCGTCAATTGCTGAAGATTATCATGATTTTTTGCGAGAACTTAAGGAACGTATTGTGCAATATCAAGTGCGTGCCGTACTTTCTGTCAACTGCGAATTAGTGTTGCTTTACTGGCCAATTGGGCGGAATATTTTAAACAGGCAACAGCAGCGAGGATGGGGAGCCAAAGTTATAGACCATTTAGCTGTTGACTGAGAAACAGCTTTTCCTGAAAGGATGTTTGCCGACGATTGAGCAGTTGGAAGCTGAGTTAGAAGCGGTGGATGTGGAAATTGAGGAGTAATGATAAAATCGGAGAGTGCGAAGTCAAGATAACTCTTATCGAAAATCGCGCCGACTTGGAGCCATTCGCGATACCCTACTCCGCAAGCTTCTCTCGGGCGAGCTTCGTGTTAAAGTTACGGATTTTTTTTTGAGGCATCATTGTAATGACACTACCGCCTAGCGTTTTAAACAAATATCTCGATCGGTTTGATGAACTTATACAAGAAGGAGAAAGGATTTATAAAGTTATTAAATATATTTCCAATGGTTACTTCAGCGTCCCGGGTGGAGTAACTAGACCTTTAACTCAACAAGAAATTGAAGATCGACAAAAACTAGAGGGGTGGCATTTAAACTATTTATCGTTACTAGATCAAATCATTCCTCCAAGGAGTGTTCATCGAAAATTATTGGAGGAAACAGTAAGTTTGTCCTATCCTCCCGATCACTTGAATACCCGCATTTCTCATTTAAAAGGATTGAAAGATGACTTTCAAAAAGGTTATTTAGGAGATTTGGGACTTGAGATAGAATCTGCAATAGCCGCAGATTATATGGGTCAAGCAGAACAGTTATTAGCAGAGGGTCAGTCTGGTAAATATGACTATGTACCAGCAGCCGTATTAGCTGGAGCTGTTTTAGAGAAATCTCTACGAACTCTCTGTGATAAGCAGAGTCCGCCCATATCAACAGTCAATAATAAGGGTGAACCCCTAAGACTCGCCCGTTTGATTGATGTCTTGAAAACAAATAACTTATTTAATGAACTAACAGCTAAGCAGCTTAGAGCTTGGGCTGATATTCGGAATAGTGCAGCTCACGGAGATTTTGATAAGTTTAAGCGTAGCGATGTGGATCTGATGATTCAAGGAATTAATATTTTTTTGGCAACCCACATGATATGAATTTATCTATAATGTCCTACCAAATAGATTAACAAGAATAATCGCTACGTAAAAAGTGGACATTAACCAACAAAAAGAACAATTCAGCAACATCTACCTGCAAGCTGTCACCACCGTTGCCGGCTATTCCCTCTACAAACCATTCGTAGACGATGACAGCGTAGACTGGGGAGTAGCTGCCAAAGGCGGGACTGGCCCCATGAGAGCACCTCGCTTAGAATTGCAGTTAAAATCTACATCAAGAGATATCCAAGACGATAACTCCATCCGCTACCCCCTCAAGCTCAAAAACTACGACGACTTAAGAATGGATGACTTCGCCATTCCCCGAATTTTAGTTGTCGTTTTAATCCCCGAAACACCCGAAGACTGGTTAACCCAGTCGGAAACAGAACTCTGCATCAGAGGCTGCGGATATTGGATCTCGCTGCGGGGAAAGCCAAAAACACAAAACACAAACGCTGTCACCCTCGCCATCCCCAGAACCAACCAATTTACAGTCGCCGCCCTTCAGTCAATTATGGAGAGAATTAGCCAAGGAGTTCAACCATGAAAATCACCGTAAAAGATAGCCAAACTCTCGAAACAATCGAGCTAAATCAACTGAGAAATTACTTACAAACTCACGGCTGGCATGAAGACCAACCTTTCTTAGAAAATGCCACACTTTGGCACAAACCAACAGCCGATGCAGAAGAATTTGAAATATTGCTACCTAACCGGGAAAACCTGGGAGATTATGCAGCCCGCATCCGGGAGGCAATCCAAACCCTAGAAAACGCAGAAAATCGCCCTCAAATTGAAATTTTAAGCGAACTACTTACCAGCATTCCCAACACGATAATTCAGGGAATTGTTATGCAAATTCACACCCCAAATACCAAAAAATTAAGTGGCGAAATTACTCTCCTCGGCCTGGTAGCTGACAAATTGCGGAAAATTCAAACTTCACTCGCAGACAAAGATTATATCCTGGCGATTAAAGCTTATCAAGAACGCTTACCGATTCTCTGTAGCGGTGACTTAATCAAAGACAACAACGCCTTCATCCTCAAAAACCCCCACAACTTAACTCTCGATGAAGTGTGGTAAGACTAACAGATTTTGTCGAAATCTATATTAAACACCTTCCAAACAGATATCAAGTTCCCTAGCAAAGGCCTCTGGCGCATCCAGCATCAGCCAGTGTCCAGTATCGGGTAGCGTAGTTGTCGTCAGTGTGGGACGGAGGATGTGGAGGCTGAAGGGAAAAGTGTTTGAGGGAGCAATAATGGCGTGGGCCCGTGTTCCAGGGGCTGCTAGGTAGCGATCGAGAGAATCAACTGCGTCAAAAGCAAACATCTGGCGATACATTCCAAACAGGCGATCGTGTGGAGTCGTCGCCAACCAAGCGAGAATCCGATCGCGCGTATGGGCCCTGCTTCCTGTCAGCGCCTCGTTGAAGCTGGTTTCCACAGCAGCCCGCCAATCCTCCGTCTCCAGAGTCCTCTGGAAGGAGACGATCAGTTCGTGCACATCTGCAGGCACCTTGGTAAAGTCTCCAGGTGCGTCTGCCAGAATCAACCGCGCGATGCGGTGCGGTGCGCTGGCTGCTGTGGCGAGGGCAATACAAGCACCGAAACTGTGTCCAACGATCGCCACTCGATCGAGTCCCAGCCCATCCAGTACCGCCAAAACATCCGCTGCACAGGAGGCGGGCGCGTAGTTGCCGTCCTCCGGCGGTGCGGAATCGCCGTGTCCCCGCATATCAAGGGCGATCGCGCGTCGGGTACGGGCGACACGGGCAAGCTGCGCCTCCCAGATGTTCGCGGAAACCGCCATACCGTGCACGAACACCACCGGCAGTGGCTCAGACTCCGCAGCGGTGACAGGGGGGCTGGCTTCGATGATGTGAATAGTGCCGATCGGTCCTTTGAGAGTTGTCGATCGCATACAATTTTCTCCTAAGTTTTATAGTCCTGGACGCACGGGTAGTCAGAAACTGGGTTTTTCGCAAAAATACTCGGTTATATCAAATCCGTTAACATCGGAATTATTATCTCTCTCTTCTCTTTCTCTGTGTCCTCTGTGCCCTCTGTGGTTTAATCATTCCGATACAACCGGAATTGATATTAGAGCATCGCAGAAAAGGTAAAAACCCGGTTTCTTTGGTTTGGATGGGTAAGTCAGGTTTTAATTTCCTCATTTCACACCACCAATTTTACCTCTGTTACTCCTTGGCGCAACTCATACTGTCCTTTTACCCAAAATTGTTTAATTTTTTCACCCAAAAACGGAGCCGTTTGCATCATCAATAAACGCAATAATCCATTTTTTCGCAGTTGTTCGCCTTTCCACGCTTCTTGTGCTTGAAGTTTTTGGGCGCGAATAATTTCTGGTTCGCGTTCTGCCTGAATCCGCGATAATGCTAAGTCAATATCCTCGTAATTAGCGCCTGCTTTCAATAAAGGTACAAGGTGATTGGCCGCAACAATTACATCGCGGAACGCCATGTTAATTCCTTGAGCGCGAACCGGAGACATCGGATGTGCCGCATCCCCCAAAAGTATGATTCCTGGTCGATGCCAGCGCGGACAGCGACCAACCACAACAGATAATCGCATCGGAGATTCGCTCGTATCCGCACAGTTGCGGAAATGTTCTGCCATCCACGCAGGCGATCGCGATGCGAAAGTTTCTGCCCAGTCTGTGTGTTTCCGATCCGTTTTGTCATCTGCCGATAGCACCCAAGCCAGATGAAGTTTACCTGATTCTGCCCCATGAAAGACACTAAATCCGCTACCGCCATTCAGGATGGAATAAAATACATTATCCGCCACAAACCGAGGATGAGCGGCAAGTTTAAACCACAGAACATCTATACTATTCTGCTGTTTTACTAACTCTAATTCTGCACGTTGTCGTACAACCGAGTTTCTACCATCTGTACCAATCACAAGTGCAGCAGGAATCTCTCGCCCATCTCCTAGCTTTACACCCGCAATGCGATCGTTGCTGTACAGTAAATCTTTTACGGGAACACCTGAGATAAATTCAAACTCTGGATGCAACTTAGCTTCTGAAATTAGTGTTTCTAGCAAAGGCGGTTGCGATACCAGCGTACAAGGTTGATTAGACCCCATTGGCTCATCAACTCGAAATAGTTGCCGATCGCCCACAACGAACTCCCAGGCATCAATTTGTCGGTGTGGAACACCTTCTAGCATAGTGGATAAGCCCATTTGGGCGATCGCATCCAATCCGCTGGGCATTAACGCTTCACCGCGAAACACTCGGTAGGAATCTTTTGCAGCCTCAACCAAGGTAACAGAAATACCTCGTTTTACCAGCAGCAAAGCAAGTGCCGCACCAGTTGGCCCCGCTCCCACAATTACAACTTGCGTCATTGCCATTCCCCATTGCTTTTTGCGGATATTGAGATGTCAACAAAGGTGGTGAAAGGAGGCGAAATCCCCTATTCCCAGCTATTTCTGAAGTGCCTGTTGAAAAGTCTTAAGTGCATCAACATGATTCACCATATTGATGCAACGCAACAACAAATCAAAATCTATCCCTTTCACCTCCTCACTACTGGAAACCTTTTCATAATGAAGTGTATTGCCCTCTCCCCGCAGGTGATAAACCTCTAACAATCCATCTTCCCAGAACCACACTTCCTTTATCTTCAGCCGCTTGTATACCTCCAGTTGGTTGATGCCGCCACTGGAAAACACGACCTCGATCGCCAGATCGGGTAGCATACGACCAGGGGCAAGTTTATAAGATTCATCCGCCTCTCGCTTAACGGCTACGCCTTCACTTTCTAGCGTCATTGAGCCAGTTGGAGTAAAGTCAAACCCCGCCATCAGCAGGTACAGTTCCACCAATGCGGCAATTCTCTTCTTAACGGTTTCGTGGGGTTCTCCAGGCATTAGTTTAATCTCCAAAACTCCATCCAGGAAAGAAAGTCGATATCCTGGACGGTCTAACAATTGCTCAACTGCTTTGAACTCTCTCCAAGTGAGTCCCTCAAACAGAAGGGGTGATTCTTTTCTGGGTGGTGCGATGATTGCTGCAGTCATTTGATTCTCCAGTCTATTTCCAGATGAGAAACGATCGGGTTTGGAGGGCGATTTGTTTATTATAACTTTAAGTAGCATCCTCCACTGTACATCCGATTTCTTGCCCGTAGGATAGTTCCAGCGTGTGACCGTCTGGGTCTCGCAAAAAAGCCCAGTAGCCGATCGGATATCCAGAATCTTTTGGTTCCTCAAGCAGTACGCCTTCTTGACGTGCTTTGTCGCAGAGAGAATCCATGTATTCGCGGCTTTTGCAACCTACTCCGAGGTGTGCCCAGGGAGACAGAACGGGATGTACGGAGTTTGTTTGAATTAGCACAATTACAAAAGGGCGAGTGCGATCGGAAATCCAGACCACAGCAACACCCGTTTCTGCATCAATGCGGCGGTGAACTACTTGCATCCCAGCATATTTGGAGTAGAATTCAATACTGCGATCGACATTTGAAACCGGGAGGGCAATGTGAGTCAGTCCAATATCAATATTTTGCATCATAATTAGGTTTTTTCCGGCGGGCTATCTCGATCGTTTGGCTGTTTCATGACTTACATAAAAAGTCAATTTTCACATTAGCCATAGTAATAAGGTGCGCCGTGCGTACCCTATTACTATCGTGGAATAGTTTCTAGACTGATTATGTCAGTCCAATATTAATCATGAAAGGTAGCAGAAGTTAATTCAACCAGTTGGAATCTTGACAATCCAGAAGGTGCAATTTCTGGCGGTGGCACCTGTCTTGCTGAAGTTTTCAGGTATTTCCCCTCGTGGATTGGTGAGACGATTTTCATCCGGTGAGGGCGGGTGTAGTAGCGGTGCGTTGGTTCCCTCTGTTGCTCTTCTTGGAAGCTTTCGTTGGCAATCTTCTTGCGGAGTTTGACGATCGCATCCATAATCGCTTCTGGCCGGGGCGGACATCCCGGTACATAGACATCTACGGGAATTAACTTGTCCACACCGCGCACAGCAGTCGGAGAATCTGCACTAAACATTCCGCCCGTAATCGTGCAAGCGCCCATTGCAATTACGTATTTGGGTTCCGGCATTTGTTCGTAAATTCGCACCAAAACCGGAGCGTATTTCATCGTAATCGTGCCGGCCGTAATTATCAAATCTGCCTGTCGGGGAGACATCCGGGGAAATACACCCCAGCGATCCAAATCGAAGCGAGCAGCGAGCATGGCGCTAAATTCAATGAAGCAACAAGCAGTCCCAAACATCAGCGGATACAAGCTGGACATTTTGGCCCAGTTGTACAGGTCATCCACTGTGGTGAGGATGATGTTTTCCGATAGCTGCTGCGTGACTTCAGGAGGATCGATCGGATTGGCGATCGGCAAATCTTCTGAAGGCATCTCCAGTGTAATTTCAGGTGAGTTCATTTTGACAAACTCCTTAATATATCTAGCGGTTGGTTGTTAGTAGTTGCCAGTTAATTTATGTCTGAAGATTGAAAAAGTTTAGTGAAAATTGGGTGAAAAAATTCAATCATCAGCACAGTCTTTGTTTAATTATGGCATGGCATTTTAGAGGTCGCCATTAACTGCAAAATATTGTAAGATAGCGAATAAAGAAAAATAGCGCTTCTTGGAGTGCCTGTTCTACTCCGTGCGAGTCGCGTCCTGTATAAGAGTTCGATCGACCAGCGACCAACAGCTAGCGCCCCCCAGCTTTAACAAAACCCCTTTTTTTCATTTACCCACAGGCTATGATTGACCGTTGGGAGCTTTTCAGAATCTAAATGCTAAACACAACCACAATAATTTCCAGCCTGCTGTTATTTATCCCAGTGTCCATCGCCGGACACTTTCTCGGCTGGGAATCCTCCACAATCTTCATCACCTCGGCCCTAGCCATCGTCCCCCTGGCCGCCTGGATGGGCACGGCCACCGAAGAAATCGCCGTCGTCCTCGGCGCCAACTTGGGGGGTTTGCTAAACGCTACCTTCGGAAATGCCACGGAACTGATTATCGGCATCGTCGCCCTCAACGCGGGACTAATAGATGTTGTCAAGGCCAGCATCACCGGTTCAATTATGAGCAACCTGCTGCTGGTGATGGGATTTGCGATGCTGCTGGGCGGCTTGCGCTACAAAGAACAAGAATTTCAGCCGACAGTCGCCCGGTTGAACGCTTCAGCGATGAACTTAGCCGTGATTGCCATTTTGGTGCCGACGGCAGTTGAGGCGACCTCTATTGGCATCCCTCCGGAAACTATGCAGAACCTCTCTAGCGCTGTTGCTATAGTGCTGATTATCGTCTACGTGCTGACGCTGCTGTTTTCGATGAAAACCCACAGTTATCTGTACGATGCAGGGGTGGCAGAAACTGAAATGCTCGAAGAATTAGCCGAAAGTAACTTAGCACCAGACAGTCCCGACCACAAAGTCAATCTGCCGCTGTGGATTGGGGTGCTGTTGGCCTGTACCCTGATGGTAGCTGTCGAGTCAGAACTGTTGGTTGGTACCCTAGAAGAAGCTACCGCCACTTTGGGGCTGACATCACTGTTTACCGGGGTGATTTTAGTGCCGATTATTGGCAATGCGGCCGAACATACGACGGCGGTGACGGTGGCGATGAAAAATAAAATGGATTTGTCGGTTTCTGTGGCCGTGGGTTCTAGTTTGCAAATTGCTTTGTTTGTTGCCCCGGTGTTGGTTTTGGCAGGTTTTGTCTTGGGCAAACCGATGGACTTGAATTTCAACCCGTTTGAACTTGTAGCGGTTGCGGTGTCGGTGCTGATCGCCAATTCTATCAGTTCTGACGGCAACTCTAACTGGCTAGAAGGTACTTTGCTGTTGGCAGCTTATACGGTTTTGGCGCTGGCGTTCTACTTCCATCCGGTAATTGAGGGACTTGTTTAAAAGGCTTTCTTCTGCTGAAGGAAGAAGTCAAGCGTGAAGAAGCAAGAAGGAAGAAGCAAGAAGGAAGAAGCAAGAAGGAAGAAGGCGGATTTTCCGACTCTCCCCCACTCCCCCACTCCCCCTCTCCCCCTCCCCCACTCTCCCCTCGGACTTCTTCCTTCGATAGTGGTCGTGGCGATCGTACAATTGAAATGTGGCTGCTCTCTCGTTATTAGTTCTGGTGTGTTTGTACATTATGTGCTCTCATCAGGGATTTGTGACCTCGATCGGCTATGACAAACAACAAAACCTTTGGCCTCAACCCGATCGTTAGCTCGCAGTGCCCCCGGTTATAAAAAAACACGGGATGCTGAAGTCAAGCGAGACTAAAACCTCTCTTGACTTCAGAGACGCTGCAAGATTTAAATCAAGGGTGCTCATGAGTCTTTTACTAGGTGTGCTACGATGGTCATAAGTTGAAAATTGAGTTGGACTTGCATAGCCAAAAAGTTCACCAAAATTAGTCATACTTAACTTGACTGATTAACATTATGGGCGGTATGATTAAATCAATGCCGAAAAAAAGGCTTAATTATCTGGGAGAGTAAACCGAGCGTGTAAGTCAAAACTGACCAGCCTGTCACAAGGTCCAACGGGAGCCCGCGTTTCGTTAAATTGGTTGAAAATAGTGGATGACTCATGGCTAAAAGCTTCAACTAAAATTAATTCAATTAGGGTGCTGCTCCATCCGAATTAACGCCTGTGGACAAGAAAGAGCCGACTCCCTTGGGTGAAGCAGGAAACAGACCCTTCAGGAGTAATTCTGATTGAATGGTGAGGCTTAAATAAGTTTAGCCAAGTTTTGTGTAGCAGTAAACGACGGTCGATTTAAAACTGACCAGCCTATAAAAAGGTCGAACGGGATACCACGATTCGTTAAATTGGTTGAAAATAATGGTTAAACAATGGCTAAAAGCTTCCAAAATAATAAATACAGACTGCAAAAATAGGGTGCTGCTCCACCCGAATTAACGCCTGTGGACAAGTAAGAGCCGACTCTCTTGGCAGAAGCAGGAATCAGACCCTCTAGAAAATACTTCTAGTTGAATGGTGAAGCTTAGATAAGTTTAGCCAAGTTTTGTAGAGCAGTGTCAAAGTAAAACTTGATAGAGCAACCTCAATCAGGGTTATGTGGCTTCTGTGAGTTATTGCCTCAATCCCAAATGCCCGAATCCCTCCGATCCAGCCAACTCTGGCAAATCCGCGTGTATCCACTGCGGGTCAGAACTTTTGTTGCAAGGTCGATATCGGCTAGTCGCGCCTCTCGGAAGCGGCGGCTTTGGCAGAACATTTGAAGTGGACGACAACGGCGCCCGAAAAGTGATCAAAGTCCTGCTCAAAGAACATCCCAAAGCTGTAGAACTGTTTAAGCAAGAAGCCGACGTATTGGTCAGGCTCAGACATCCAGGTATTCCAAAAGTCGATCGCGACGGTTATTTTATATTTTCGCCCGCTCACAGCACAGAGTCTTTTCACTGTCTGGTGATGGAGAAAATTGCTGGGGCCAATTTGCAAGATTGGCTGAAACACCGGGGCCGCCCGATTAGTCAAGAACAAGCTGTTAACTGGCTCAAACAACTGTCGGAAATTTTAGACCAAGTTCACCGCCTCAACTATTTCCATCGCGATATCAAGCCGCACAACATTATGTGCAAGCCAAACGGGCAGTTAGTGCTGATTGACTTCGGGACTGCTCGGGAAGTGTCGGCGACTTATTTCGCTAAGGTGGGCCAGGGGCAAAATGTGACTGGTATTGTTTCCCCGGGCTACACGCCGCCGGAACAAACTAATGGCAAGGCTGTTCCGCAGTCAGATTTTTTTGCTCTGGGGCGCACTTTTGTTTATTTGCTGACTGGGAAGCCGCCGACTGCGTTTCCAGAGAACCCGCGCACGGGCAGATTAATGTGGCGCAAAGGAGCTCCTCAGGTTTCCGACGCCGTGGCTAATGTAATCGATTATCTGATGGCGCCTTTTCCGGGAAATCGACCTCAAAGTCCGCAGATGGTTTTGCAGTGCTTGGAGGAAATTAATCTCGATGGCGCGGAAAGTCAGTTGCCGACTCAGTTGCCGACGACGGGGCAAACTAAAATTCGCGGAACTTCCGGGGGGGCTGGGGCGACGAAGCAGAGTTCCATGAACCGCCTCAGACCTCTGAATTCGGGATTGAACAAGACCGATAAAGAAGTTTTTGATTGGAAAAAGAAGCTGCTGGCCGGCACGGCTGTTTTGATGCTGGGTATTGGCGCGTCTCAAATTTACGGTTCGCTGCGTTACGGGGTGTTTCCGGCAAACCCGGTATGGCTGCTTTCTAGTTTGCCTAGCAGTCAGTTTTTGCAAAGAAGTTTGGATAATGTCGAGAGTGTAAATGCGATCGCCCTGTCGCCAGATGGTAAAACTTTAGTCAGCGCCAGCATTGGGACAATTAGAATTTGGAATGTGAAAACGGGACGGGTGGTGCGGACTATCAGCCCGGCGCATTCTAAAAAATCGGTCAAGACGCTGGCGGTGAGCCCGGATGGCTCGATTTTTGCCAGCGGCGGCGACGACAATAATGTGATTTTGTGGGATTTGAAGACGGGGCGGCGGATGCGGACGATTTCTGCTCACAAAGCCGGCGTCAACGCCGTCACTTTTAGCAGTGACGGTAAAACTCTCGCTAGCAGCAGCGACGATAAAACTATTCGCTTGTGGAATGTCAGAACCGGCAGCAGGTTGCGGACTTTGAGTGGCCACGCCGGAGGAGTAAACGCGATCGCTTTGAGCCGGGACGGTAAAACTCTCGCTAGTGGCAGCCAGGACAAGACTATGCGTTTGTGGAATCTCGATACCGGAGAAGTCAGAAGAATTATCACAGGTCACGGGGGCCCGGTTAATGCTGTGGCTTTTAGCCCGAACGGGCAAATTGTGGCTAGTGCTAGCACCGACAATACGATGATCCGTTTGTCGAACGTGCAAGACGGGAAGCGCACCCGCACTTTTAAAGGGCATTCGAGCTGGGTGAGGACGATCGCCTTTAGCCCGGACAGCCGCACTTTGATCAGCGGGGGGGGAGATATTATAGTTTGGGATTTGAAGACGGGAAAAGAAAGAAGCACTGTTTCTGGTCACAGTCAGTTTGTGAGTTCTGTTGCTATTGCCAGAGATAGCAAGACTTTTGTGAGTGGCAGTCCTGATAGCACCATTAAGATTTGGCGAATGCCATAGTCAGTTGACAGTTGACAGTTGACAGTTGACAGTTGGCAATTGACAGTTGTCAGTTGGTCGTTGGCAGTTGGCAGTTGGTGGTTGACAGTTGTCAGTAGTGTAAGGTGTGCAGCGTACATTGTACAGAATTACTTTTTTTACGAACCGCGTCCTTCGCGAAGGAAGAAAAGAGAGAGAAGAGAGACTGTTGCGACCAGTATTACCAATGACCAATGACCAATGACTAATTTTAAAATAATCAATAGGTTGTGCAAGGGGACATGATATTATCCCAAAATTCCTCGCCCGTTTTTGGCAAATTCATCAACTGTTTGCTGGGACAATTCGTGAACTGCGATCGCCTGCAATACGTCCAAAGGCAATGTCAAATGATGGGCGCCGGCTAATAAAGTATTTACTGCTTCTTCTGGCGATTTAATGCTTGCTGCCAAAATCTCTGTATTAGTTCTCTGCAATACGTTGGCCATATCTCGCACTAAGGCAAAACCGTCTCCGAGGAGTCTGGTGGCGCGATTCACGTAGGCGATCGCATATTTAGCCCCCGCTTCTGCTGAAACAACTGCTTGTGATGCGCTGTATATCGCCGTCACCGCGCAAGGAATTTCCGGTGACAAATGCGCTACTGCTTGAAAACCAGCCGCCGTTGCTGGAACTTTCAACACTGTTTGCTGTCCAATTAATTCAAAAGCCGCTTTTCCTTCTGCTACCATGCCATCAAAATCAGATGCAGTTAGCTGATAATACACTTCACCGGGAATAAGTTTTGCCAGTTGTTTGAGCGTCACATCAGGAGCTAAATCGCTTTTTCCCAGGAGGGTTGGATTAGTAGTAATTCCCGAAAGCCAGCCGAACTTGCTCGCCTCTTTTGCTTCGGCTACAATTGCAGTATCGAGATAAATTCCCATCAGATCTACACCTTTATTTTCTTAGTTTATTGTGAGTTTTCCGAGGCTTAGTTTCAGTTTGATGTCACTGAGCGTCAAATTGATTGTTAGGTATTAACTGTAGCAGATTTGTGAAAACATCGCTAGTAAGTAAAAATAACAATTAAGTGATGGGTATCACCTCACTTGCTGATTACGATCGCCATGTAACAAAACTTCGATCGCCAAATGCCGGAAACAAACAATTTATATTTGTAGTATGGGTTATGTATGCAATAACTCAAGGAGGTGACTCATAAAATGAGAGAAAAAGAAAATAATCAGTCACAAGTCAGTCTTGAGGAATCTTGTGACAAAGCGGAGTTGAAAAAACCAGCAGCCACTCAAGACTTGTCAGAAAATGATAATTCTCAAACCGAGTCTCAAGCCTTTGAAAATCACGGTGAAGATGGTTTGAAGGCTCTAGCACGCTTAATGATGGTGAGTCTAACTTGGTCGCTGGCAGGACTTTCTAAACCAAAGTAAGTTTTTGGGTTATTGGCTATTGGTTATTGGTTATTGGTAATAAACACTGGTATTATGCCAGAGTGTGATGAATCTTTAAGTTTTAATATCCAATTCCTAATCTCTCGCCTGTGCTTTTTATAGTACAGGCTTGCCCATTGCCTAATCGGATGGGACTCAATGCCTCATCCCTGGGCTTCGCCCAATTCCCAATATCCAAATTTTATTTATATCAACCGTTTTGGGGCTTGCTATCAATCCGCCCCAAAGACACAATATTGTTGTGTCCTAATCTGCTACTTAATATTTTCCGAACCTACTGCCTCAGAAATAGAACTAAATCCTTTTTCTTCTAACTTTTGCAACAACCCTTGGAGAATCCGACGCACCATCCAAGGCCCTTCGTAAACCCAACCGGTATAAACTTGAATTAAACTCGCACCGGCGGCTATTTTTTCCCAAGCATCTTCGGCGGTGAAAATGCCGCCAACTCCAATTATGGGTAATTCGCCTTTTGTATATTGCCAGATAAATCGGATTACTTCTGTTGATCGCTCCCGCACTGGAAGCCCGCTAATTCCCCCGGCTTCTTCGGCGATTGGTTTGCCTGTTTCTCGCAATATTTGTGTTTTCAGTCCGTCGCGGCGGATGGTGGTATTTGTGGCGATAATTCCTGCTAGTTGGTAGGTTTTTGCTAAATCGAGGATTGATACGATCGCCTCCGACTCCAAATCCGGCGCAATCTTGACTAAAATTGGCTTGATTCCCTGATTTTCCTGTTGCAAAATTTCCAAAATTGTGCTAAGTCCAGCAGCATCTTGGAGCGATCGCAACCCAGGCGTATTCGGAGACGAAACGTTCACTACAAAATAGTCGCCCCAATCTTTCAGCAGCTTAAAACTCTCCAAATAGTCCGCTGCGGCTTGCTCTAACGGTGTTACCTTAGATTTACCGAGATTGATGCCCAAGGGGAACCGAGACTGAGGCATGGCGCGCGAGGCATCGAATTTTGACTGTTTCTGTGCTGCCTGAAACCGGGCGGCCATTGCCGCGGCTCCTTGATTGTTAAATCCCATGCGGTTGAGGGCTGCACTGTCCTTTGTCAAGCGAAACAAGCGAGGTTGGGGGTTTCCCGGCTGCGGTTGACAAGTGACAGTGCCGAGTTCGGCAAAGCCAAAGCCAAAATTTGCCCAAATGTCAGCAGCTACGCCGTTTTTATCAAATCCGGCGGCTAAGCCGACAGGATTGTTAAAGCTCAGTCCCCACAAAGATTGTTCGAGGCGAGAATCTTGGACTCCCAAAGATTTCTGCAATCGAGAGAGCATTTGACTGGTTGCGGGGTTTGACTGGGTTCTGGCTGCAAGTTCGAGAACTTGGAGAGTGCGGTTGTGCAGCCACTCGGCATCGGTTTTCAATACGGAAAACAACAGCGGGCGTACACTTGATTGATAAATATCCAATGATTTGTACTGGGGCAATTTACAAATTAGAAATGAGAAGGAAAATAAAAATATTCACGAGCAGACAGCGAAGGCGAAGTTTTTACTTCAACTTCGATCGACTTTATCCAATGTTTGAGATTGAGGGATAAGTGAGACGATTATATTATAAGTTGACTCTTTTGCATTTTATTTTTTTGAATTTTTAAGTTAGTAATTTTAAATTAGACAAAGGTGCGGGGAAGCTTGGAAATGGGGCAGCAGCAAAGACCAAAGGATTTAGACGAACAAATCGCGACCCTAGAGCGCGTTCTCCAGACTCTCCGAGAAGAGGAGAATGTTGAAGTGCTACTTTCGACCACACTCGGTTACTTGCAAACGGAATTTGACTGGGGGTTGATTTGGATCGGGTTGTACGATCGACAGGCCCACAGATTGTTCGGCAAAGGTGGCATAACTCCTAACGGCGACCTGTCTTTTCTCAAACAGCGGTTTGCCCTCAGCCCAGGGGATTTGCTGGAACAAGTGGTGATTCAGCTCCGGCCGGTGGGAGTCCCGGATTTGCGATCGGAAAGTAGAGCCGGAGAATGGCGCAAAGCAGCTCAAACTTTCAATATTCAAGGCACGACTCTGTTTCCGCTGCGCTACAAAGACCGCTGCTACGGCGTGATTTTGCTCGGCACAGACGTGTGGGGAGCGTCGCCCAAGTCGGGGGAAAAAACGCAGTTGGCGATCGTATTTGGAGCGCTGGCAACTGCTCTTTACCAAATAGAAAAAGACTGGCAGCGAGAACAAGTCAAACACCCAGATGAGTCTCTTTTAGCGCTGATTTCGCAATTGGGGGAATTGCGATCGCTCGATCAATACTTGCAAGCGGTGGTCGAACAAACTCATGAATTTATCGAGCCGACGCGTACCAATGTTTATTGGTTCGAGCGAGAGCGGCGCTATTTTTGGCGCCGAGTCAGCAACCGCGAAGTTGCTCCGGGTTTGGGGGGGCCCGGCCGAGCGGCTTCGGGCATCACCGTCCAAGACTTGGGGGAATTTTATCAGGCTTTGGGCAGGGAAGAAATGGTTTGGATCGGTGAATCTCAAAGTTCTCTGAAAACTGAGCTGACAGGGCGGTTGATGCAGCAAATCCGCGCTCGCTCTCTGTTGGCTGCGCCGATTGTTTCGGAAGGGGAATTGTTGGGATTTTTGGCAGTCGAAGCCGGCGAGCCCCGGATTTGGCAAGACAATGAAAAGCATTACCTGCGGGGAGTGGCGCAGTTAGTGGCTCTGACGGCTCCGGTGTCGGAGATGGAGGAGAAAATTCAGCAAATTGAGATCGATCGAGATTTAACTGCCGGAATAGCTCACGCCATCTACAGCGATGCTGACTGGGAGGCGACTTTGAAATATACCGCCGAACAGTTGTGCGATCGGCTCAAATGCGAATACTTTTTGCTGCTGCTGTACGGCGAAGAACAAAATAGCTTTGAAATTGTCTGCCAAAATCTGCCCCGCAACCGCAGGGCAGTGCCGTCGCCACTCAACGCCCTAGATGTGGCTGACGTGGGGCTGTTGCAAGAAAGTGCACCTCTAGCTATTGAAAATTGGGAGGAAGACAGGCGGTTGGGCGCTTGGCGGGAAGTGTTGGGGGAAGCTGGGGTGCGATCGCTGTTGGCATCGAGCACTCAGGGGAAAAAGGCAGAGGGAGAAAACCCCAATCTCAAATCGAAAATCGCCAATCGCCAATCGATCAAGGGTTTGCTGGTTGTCGGGCACAGTGCAACTCGCACTTGGAGGCGATCTGAGCAAGAATTAATTCGGCTAGTGGGCCAACAACTAGGATTGATCCTGCACTCCTGGCAACAGAGTTCGGCAATCGACAAATATCAGCAATTTGAGCGATCGTTCAAATCGGGTTTGGCGGTTTTGCACCATTCTCCTGATGAGCAATCTGAGCAACCGATATCTGGTGCTTCACCGACGATGTTCCCAGAGTTGCCGCTACAAAAGCTCGATCGTAACTTTGCTCAACAGGTTTCCCAGACAATTTCCTGTCCTTTAGTAGCCGTAATTACTTGGAATCCCGGTGAGGAGGAAGGTTCAATTGCGACGGCGCTAGCTGCCAATCCCGTATTTGCCCTCAATCCCGAGGCGGTGATTCCTGTCAAAACAGATGCGTTAATCCAACAAACCCTGGCTGCTAGCGAGGTGCTGCAACAGAGCACGAGCCAACTGCCGCTGGCGACGAAGCGGTGGCTCCGCAGTCCGGGAATTGGCGAGATTCTGACGGTGGCGCTGCGGACGGCCCCAGAACACGCTCCGGCGGGCATTGTGGTGGCTGCAGACGCTCCGGGCCGCCAGTGGTCGGAGTTGTCGGTGAGTTTACTCAGCTCGATGGCGTCTCAGTTGGCTTGGTGGCGCAGGTATTTGGCGGTGCAATCTGCCGCCGAGTCGCAGCGATTGGATCTGGAGTTGCTCAACTGGTACAAACAGCGGCGTTTTGAGGAGTTTTACCGCACTGTGGGAGCGGGGGTGAAGGAGTTGGGGGAGTTGAGTGAGTCGATTTTGCAGTCGGCGAAGGAACAAAAGGATGCTCTGAAAACTTTGCGCTACCAACAGGTTTTGCGACACATTGGCAATGCTTTGGGGTCAACTCATTTGCTGCTGAAACAGGAACATTGGCGGCTGCAATTCGGACAAGATGCGGTGCCTGTGAGCGCTTGGCTGAGGCGATCGCTCGATCGAACTGCCCCCCTGGTCAAACAGTCGAAAGTCGTGCTGGAAGTGCACAGAGAAACTGCTGTGTCGATGCCTGCGGGTCAGACTTTGAGTGTTCGCGGGGACAGTATCAAGCTGGATTTGATCCTGTGCGAATTGCTGGCGACGGCTTGCAGGCGCTCTGCTGTTGGCGCCAAGATTGAGATTCGCTCTCAGTTGTTAGGGGAAGATTTGTTAGAATTGTCTGTGATCGATAGTGGCGCGTGCGATCGACAGTTAATTGCTGCCTTCAACGGCGGTTCCGGGCCCGATATATTAGCGGTTTCTGCAAATAGGTCGATCGTGCAAAATCTCTTAATTTGTCAGCGAGCGGTACGCTTAATGGGGGGAAACTTTTATTTAGAAATGTTAGAACACAATTTAATTGTCGCTCGTTTAGTCCTGCCCCTAGCCAATTCTTAAAATTCTGTAGCCGCGAGTTCACCCGACAATAACTTATGCACTCAGTAGACCTGAATTGCATAAGGAATGAGAATTAAATAACTTCCACAAGTTTGTGGGATGGGCGGGACGCCCATCCCACAATAACAATTAAAATTGTAAGTTATTTAATTCGCGATCCTTAAGTCTTTGGTTAATACAGAAACCGCAGATGTCAGGCAGATAGACACAGATAAACGCAGATATTTTCAGGATAGGCGATCGACTTTTGCTAGAGGTATAGTCATTTCCCATCGCAAATCGCAAATCGCAAATGGTATGACATCCAAAGGATGAGAAACCCTTTCCCTAAACCGATAAAGTAATAGTTTCCGCCGCCTCAGAACTGGGGAAAAACCTTTGAGTAATCGAAGCAGTTATAATATGAGAAAGCAATCCCATCGGCCCCGCAAAAAAACACAAAGCCAAAGAATGAACTGTCCAAACTCCTGTCCGCTGTCCTTCCAAATAAATCCAGCGCCCGACAAACAAGTCCATCACTAAAAAATGTATCCATCCCGTAGCCGCCGCTGTTTCCTCCCCCAGAAACTTAGCAATATCTGCTAGCTTGGGATTGGACAAAGCTGCCGCGTTTTCCGCAGTCAGACTGCTACCAAACAAATATATGTACAAAACGGCGAGTATCGCAAACGGAATAAAGGAATTCATCACTTTTCGGGTAATTCCCCAGTTTGGTAATAAAATCATAATTGCCCAGAAAGGCACAACGAACAGATTACCGACATTAAAAATTAGCTCTGGTGTCATAGTTGGCTCTTGGCTCCTGTGAATGCAATTCAATTAAGGATGTTAAGATTATTTTACACAATTTTTGCTGAAATTTCTCAAAAGCCGAAAAAAAGCTCATTCACAAATGAAATAGAATTGCTATACTTATCTAAAATTTCACATCTCGCATCTAAAATCGATTAAGGCAGCACAGCCCATGACAACTTATAATAACCTTTCCGAGTGGTGCAAGCAAAAAGAGAATATCTCGCTTGATGCTAAACATACGGTAGAAATACTGTTGCAAATATCAGACTCTTCCGAGTGCGATAGAGCCAACGCACTACTTTCTAATACAACAGAACTTAACCTCAAAAATCTTCAAATTACTGATATCAGCCCTATCTCATCTTTCTCTCAACTTACTAATCTCATCCTCGGCAGTAATCAAATATCTGACATCGCTCCCCTGCAATCTTTGACTAACCTGAAAACTCTGGTTATAGATGTTAATAAAATATCTGATATCAGTCCGCTTTCATCTATGAAAAATCTGAGTATACTCGTTCTCGATACCAATCAAATCTCAGACATCAGTCCCCTGGCAGATCTCACTAATCTTACCGCACTTGTCTTGTTTGACAACAAAATTTCCGACATCACTCCGGTGAAAAATTTAACTAACTTAAATGCGCTGATTCTCTACAACAATCAAATTTCAGATATCGCTCCTCTGGCCAATTTAACTGAACTCCAGACACTCTACCTTTACAATAATCAAATATCGGATATCACCCCGCTGGCTTCCTTAAAAAATCTGACTACGCTGTTTCTCTTCGGAAATGAAATATCTGACATTACTCCGCTGGCATCTCTAACTAAATTAAATAAATTGGTTTTATTCCAAAATCAAATCTCTAATATTAGTCCTTTGACATCGCTCACTAATTTAATTGAACTCAACCTCGGTAACAATCAAATCTCCGACATCAGTCCGCTGAAATCGTTAACTAATTTGACTGAACTTTATCTGTTCAACAATCCAATTTCGGATAGCAGCGCGCTGCAAGCTTTAAATAATTTATTTTTACTAGACTTGTACAATAATCAAATCTCTGATATCAGTTCCCTGCAATCTTTGCAAAAGTTAACTACCCTGGACTTGCGCGGAAATCCCATTGTTAATAAAATTTGCCCTGTCAATCCTGAATCTATATGCCGGTTTTAATTCTTAAGGTCGAGATGGCAGTTTATATAGTATAATGTTTAAGGTCAATATCAGGAGAAAGTGATGAGCGGACACGATGCTTTGATGTTAGGATTGCTGCTGTTGCCAGGTTTGGCTTTGTCGATCGCAATTATGGGGGCTTTTGCCGCTGGTGGATAATCAGTTTTTAGCACTCATCAGCACTCCAGCAAGCAGTTTACTGGTTACGAGAGGGCGGGTTGATCTATTTTTTGAGTTGCCTACAATATCTTTGGCAAAACCCGCCCGCTTCCTTCTTCCATAACTTACAAAAATTGTGCTGTCACATCGGAATTTACCAAAGTATTCGCACATAAAATACCCGATGCTGCGACGGCGGGAACGCCTATTCCGGGCATGGTGCTGTCTCCCACCCGATACAAGCCTTTGACTGGTGTTTGCGGCCCGGGAAATGTGCCTTTTCCGGCGGCGATTGCAGGCCCGTAAGTTCCTTGATATCGGCGTAAAAATCGGGCGTGGGTTAGCGGTGTGCCGATCGACTCTAAGACTATTCGCGATCGCAAATCCGGTATAATTCTTTCTAAAGCTTGAAACAGAGATTGCGATCGCTCTTGCTTTTTCTGCTGATACAATTTGCCATATTCCCAACCTTCGTAAGGTTCCAATGTATAAGCGTGAAGGGCGTGATGTCCTGGCGGCGCGAGAGTTACATCCCACACTGTAGGAATCGAAATCATGCAAGTATTTCCGGGTACTGTAATGTCAATCTTGCTGTCGTGAACGACGACGTGGTGGCCGGTCAAACCTTCGAGTCCTTCGGCTTTAATTCCTAAATGCAGGTGCATGAAACTGTCTACTGCTGGCATCGACAAAGCGTTTTTTCGGTAGCTTTCCGGCAAATCTTCAGGTCGCAGTAACTTTGTATAAGTATCCCAGACGGTGGCATTTGAAATAACAATTGGGGCGCGGATAACTTCGCCGTTTTTCAAGCGAACGCCGGTGGTTTTGCCGGATTCAACTAATATTTGCTCGACGGGAGAACCCAGGCGCAATTTTCCTCCCCAGCGCTGCAAGCCTCTGACTAAAGCATCGACGATCGCACCGCTGCCACCTACAGGATATTCGATCGCACAGCGCGATCGTTCGCCAATCATAAAAGCTATTTCCGGCGCGACGGTTCCGTGCGCTTTCAAACCCGACAGCAAAAAGCATTCCAAATCGATCAAACGCCGCACCCAAGGGTCACGCACGTCCCGATCCATCAAGGAACCTGCCGAACCCGCGATCGCACCTACTAGCGGCAACAGCTTCAGCAAAGCAGGCGAGTACCGAGACAGCAAAACAGGTATCAACTGCCAGTCGGATCTCAGTGCTAAAGCCGGGATTCCACGCAAAGCTTCATACAAAACTAATAAGTTTTGTTGAAATTGCTGCAATTCTACAGCACCTTGCGGTGCGAACTTAGCTACAGCATCTAAGTAACTTCTAGCATCAGCATAAATCGGTAAACTTCCCTCTGGAAAATGGTAATGCCCCAGCGGATCGTAGGAAATTGCTGTGATCGATTCCTCCAAAACATCAAAAACTTGCCGCAAAGGATTGAACGAGCGGGGGTCAGTCAAACCGCAATAAAAAGAAGGCCCCGAATCAAAGTGAAATCCCCGGCGCGAAAAGCTGTGAGCTGCCCCGCCCGCTATGATGTGGCTCTCGCAGACGAGCACCCGCTTGCCGTAACGAGCTAGCATCGAACCGGCGACTAAGCCCCCAATACCGCTGCCAATTACGATCGTATCAAAGTCTTGCATTTATCAAATGTGGTATAATTGTATTATTTCTTGCTGAGTGTTGACAGGGTATTTTTATGGGAGGAAAACTATGAAAGCTTTATCTATTTTAGATGAAGTTGTTCGCGAATTAGAACAAGACGTGAATCTTTCACGCATTAAAAAAATAATATTTTTTGCTTGTAAAGAGTTCTGGGAAAACGACCCTGCCCAACTCGCCAGCGCAGATGTAAGGATTTTAATCGAAGAACTGTGCGCCAAATACAGCAGGTTAGAAGATATTGAAGCAGTTTTAAATAGTATAGTCTCTAAGGTTAATAAAAAAACCGAGTATGCTTTAGTAGCAGACCTCATAGTCTGTCAACTTAGCAGGCTGTATGAATTTGAAGATTTCACCAAATTAGAAATAAACATATCTAGTTTTGGCGGTCAGGAAGCTCCCGCATTTGAAGAGCACTTTAGTTCGGAAGTACCCAGCAGCGAAGAAAGGGCAAGAAACCCAGGCAAATTATTTGATGTCAGACAAAAAATTTTGCAGCAAACAAATCCGCTGAGGGCGAAAATCCTAATTTTTTCTACTCTTTATCACCAGTTTACTTTTAGCGATCGCGATTGGCTCCTGCTGAAAACTCAAGAACTTGACAATTTACTGCGACAACTGTTTAATGTCTGTGGCAGCCTAGCCGAACTAGAATCTCGATTGTACACAACTGCTAGCAATCTCGACAACAGAGATGAAAACGACCAAGCTGCGAGCGTAATCATCAAAGCGATGAATCCTTGTTACGCAAAAATGCAACAGGAAGAATCCCATGAAGCCGAATCTTCGGCTAGTGAAGATTACGATCAGACACATTTAAACAACAGTGTTTATCAAGAGAGCGAGCTGGTGGACAGGCGCAGCGATTATTTTGATCCAGGCGAGATTACTAACATCCTTCAAGCTGCTCCATCTCACTATCATTATGACCCCCAAAAGAGTTACTTAGTGCCGGACACGGCAGAAAATGTACAGTTTAAAGAACCCGAAACCAGCAATAATTATGCTACCAATTTCAGACAGGAAATGGTAGAAACATTCCCAGTTGCAGAAATGCCGACTATTATCGAAATTTTAGAACCGGCTGCTCCTGTTATTATAAATATTAGCGATTCCATCAAACGAAAATTGGAATTGGAAGAAGAAATGACAGAATTAGTCAGTCAAAGTGCTAACTCCGCAACGGCGCAAATAGAAAATATATTCACCCAGTTAGAAGCTGCTTTGAACGGAAAATTTTCTACGGGAAGTGCAGAGGAGCGTTTGTACTGGAAATATAAAAATCTCAGAGAGTATGTAGGAAAAGTTCAGAAGTTTACCGATAAATTGCTGGAAATTTTGATTGAACTGGAGTCAAAAGAAAGCGGAAACTATCCTTCTGAAATCTTAGAAAACATGGCAGACAATATTTCCGAAATACCGCCGGAAAACTCTAGCCATAAAGCAAATCAGTATCAGCTTCTGGAAATGGCAAAGCAAGGCAAACCAAAGGCGATCGTCCAATTGATTAATCAATTGCTACAGCCTAAAGGAATTACTGCTACAGCGGGATTTAAAGATGGTTGGCTCCATGTAATTCTGGAGTCTGCTGAAGTACCAAATCAACAGGCTACAGCTACATACATTCACAAAAAACTGTGTACTTTAAAATCTCAATATCTTACTCATGTGAAAATTCACGGGCGACAGTTAGGTAGTAAAACAGTCTTTTGGACTCAAGAATTTGTCAATCAAATTGATTAAATGCCCCGAATCTAGTCTGAGGCTACACAAACTAACTCGGCCTGCCTCAACTGAAATTCAACAAACAAATTTCATCAAATTTCTCAGACTCAAGTCTGGCGCTACAAAAATTAAGTCCGCCTGCGCGAGCAGAAACTTAAGCAGTCTAGAAATAGCAGATTGTACCAAATTAACAACAAAAACAAATATGAATGCCAGCGAAATTTTAAGGCGATATACATCAGGAGAACTAGATTTTCAAGGTATGAATCTCAGAGGGGTATACCTGAGCGGTGCCGATTTAATTGGCGTCAATTTAAGCAGTGCTGACCTCTGGGGTGCAAACTTAGCGATGTCGTACCTGAGCAGAATTAACCTTCAGCGCGCAAATTTAACTAATGCAAAGTTGTGCGGTGCTAACTTAAATCAAGCTAACTTGAGCGGAGCCAATTTGTCCGATGCAGACTTTCACGGAGCGACTTTGCAAGGTGCAGACTTTCGCAGAGCCAATATCTCTTTGGCAGTTTTTATCGATGCAAATTTGAGCGGTGCAGATATGCGAGGTGTCAATTTGCAAGGTGCAGATTTGCGCGGTGCGTGCTTGCGGGGTGCAAATTTGCGGAAGGAGCCGCGGCTTTTTGAGGGTGCAAATTTGCGGGGTGCAAATTTGAGCGGTGCCGATTTGCGGGGCGTCAATTTGCAAGGTGCAGATTTGACTAAAGCTAATCTCTGTCACGCGAATTTGACAGAAGCTTCTCTGGGGGAAGCAAATCTGACTCAGGCGAATTTGAGCGAAGCTATTTTAGATGGCATATTTTTGACTGAAGCAACTTTGGTAGAAACAAATTTTTCTTGGGCTGTAATGACAAATGCTAAGTTGGAAAGAGCTGTGTTAATTGATGCTGAATTTGCTGGCGCTAACTTGCGGGGTGCATTTCTTCCTGATGTTAAGTTGAGCAATGCTAATTTAGTTATGGCTGACTTGAGTCGAGCTAATTTGGTGCGGGCTGATTTGAGTCGAGCTAATTTTAATCAGGCAAATTTGAGTGAAGCGGATCTGACTGATGCTTACCTGGCTAGAACAGATTTGCGCGATGCAATTTTGCACCGCACAATTTTGATTAGGGCAGATTTGAGCACTGCTAATTTAGCAGGTACTCAGTGGCGCGGTACAATTATGCCGAATGGAGAAATGCACGGATAATTACTTGTACTAGCAATTTAACGCTCTCGGCAAAATAGTTAATTTAATAGTTAAGGAAATTTCATATAATTAAAAAAAATAGGGCAATGCTGTGTTAGAACCCGGAAAAATCTTACAAGAACGTTATCAATTGCAACAGCGTTTAGGACGCACAGCCGCCGGTCATCAAACTTGGCTAGCAGTAGATTTAGAGTCTCAAGAACAGGTGACACTGAAAATGTTAGCTTTTAGCCCGGAAATGCAGTGGGAAGAACTCAAGCTTTTTGAAAGAGAAGCACAAGTTTTGCAGGCCCTAAATCATCCCCGCATTCCTTGCTATCGAGATTATTTTTCCCTGGAGCGGGAAGCGGGAGCAGGATTGCCTTGGTTTGGGTTAGTGCAAGATTATATTCCGGGATTTTCACTTCAGGAATTTTTAGAAAATGGTCAGCATTTTTCCGAAAAACAAGTACGAAAAATTGCCACTGAAGTGCTAAAAATTTTAATTTATTTGCATGAATTGAGTCCCCCGGTTTTGCACCGAGATATTAAGCCGAGTAATTTAATTTTGGGAGAGGATCAGCAGGTTTATCTAGTAGATTTTGGTGCGGTACAAGCTCAAGCGGCAGTGACAGGCGTAACGTTTACAGTTGTAGGAACGAGTGGCTATGCACCCTTAGAACAGTTTTGGGGGCGGGCGGTGGCGGCTTCCGATTTGTATGCTTTGGGAGCTACTTTAATTCATTTGTTAACGGGGGCGACACCTGCGGATTTACCACAGAAAGATTCTCGGATTCAGTTTAGCGATCGCGTGAGTGTCAATCCTACTTTGGTAAGCTGGATTGAGAAGATGACGGAAATCGGGTTAGAAAAGCGTTTCAGCAAGGCTAGAGAGGCTTTAGCAGCTTTGAAATTGGGCAACATACAAGGGGCTAATCTTCAAATTGAGACTGTGAGGAAAATTGCTAAACCGCCTCACAGTCTCATTCAAGTTAGCAAATCAGCGACGGAGTTACACATTAAAATTCCGGCTGTCTTAGTCAGAAAGCCTTTATTATCTGCTTATCTAGGAACAGTAATGCTAATGACATTTATCCCGACAATTATCCCCTTTTTAACAGGAAAATTGAGCATAGGGGTAGTAATTTCGGTACTTATAATAGGTTTATTAGTTAAGGTTATTTTTGAGATAAAGCAAGTTAAATTTAATCGCAAATTTTTTAAAATAACACATCAGGTATTGGGGTGTAAATACTTACAAGAAACAGGAGAAATATCAGAAATCTTGGGTGCTTTCATTCACAATAACTCTCTTTCGGGAAATCAAATCAAGATTCGTGCCGGTAACGATATGGGAACTTACTTTTATGTTTTAGGAAAAAATTTGACAGAGGTTGAGGCGGCTTGGTTAGCGCAAGAAATTCAAGATTGGTTAAATTTAAGATAAATTTTTGTAGGGCGAAGCCGTGGTGATTAATTTTTTGTATAATAGACATCTCCCAACTAAAAATGGGTGACGCGCTCACTTATAGGGTGTCTAAAATACAACTTAAAAGAGTTATGCCAAGGCTTTCAAAAAAAGACCCGAATTAAAGTCAGTATATCTTACAGCATATTCCATGTATATGTAGTACACACAATCTTGTAGTAAGTAAGGTGCGTCGCCACCCATCAATCTGCAAGTTCTATTTAAAAGGTCGCAGCGACGCACCCTACATATTAAAATCACACAACATAAATATAGTGGCTACTGTACTTCATAAACCTGCAATCTGCTGTATTACGCGATCGCCCAAAAAACATTGAATTTTAATTCAAATTTATCCCTTCACAGGCAAAACGATCGCAAACTCAGTGCCAACTCCAGGCTCGCCATTCACCTCGATGCTTCCGCCATGTTTTTCTACCGCAATCTGGTGGACAATTGCCAACCCCAATCCAGTTCCTTTGCCGACACCTTTCGTCGTGAACAAATGGTCGAATATCTGGTGTTTAACTTCCTCTTTGATTCCGGTGCCGTTATCAGCAATTTTAATTTTAATGTACCCCTCGCCGACTATATCCGTGCAAATCGTGATGCGGTTGGGATTGGCGGTAATTTCGCTAAAACTGCGTCCTATATTTGACTCTTCTAAGGCATCGATCGCATTGGCAAGGATGTTCATGAAAACTTGATTCAATTGACCGGGAAAACATTCGATTTTAGGGAGATTGCCGTATTTAGTGATCACTTCGATCTGCGGGCGATGTTCGTTTGCTTTGAGGCGGTGTTTCAAAATTAAAATAGCGCTATCAATGCCTTCGTGAATATTAAAAGGAACTTTGTAGTCTTTGTCGCCTCGGGAGAAGGTACGCAAACTGTTACTGATGCTGCAAATGCGTTCGCATCCGAGTTGCATTGAATCAATCATCTTGGGTAAATCTTCCAAAAGATAATCGAGGTCTATCTCTTGGGCGTGGTCGGCTATTTCCGATTGCGATGCAGCGGAGCGATACAATTCTAAGTGTTCTATCACATCTTCCAAACTTCTTTTACCTTCGCTTAAATTGCCAGAAATAAACCCAATCGGATTGTTAATTTCGTGTGCGACTCCAGCGACTAAATTACCCAATGCCGACATTTTCTCATTTTGCACGATTTGCAGTTGTGCTTGTTGTAAATTTTTTAAAGTTCGTTCTAGCTGTTGATTTTGCTCTTGCAAAAGTTCGGCTGCTCGCTTGCGCTCAGTGGCATCAACACCCAAACCAATAATCCCGATTGTCTCGCCATGGGAATTTTTTAACTGCACTTTCGTGATTTCTAAATCGTGTAGTTTGCCGTCAACAAATCTGAGAATTTCGCTGGAGTAATGCGGCAAATCTTGGGCAAGGCAGGCGGTATCGGAAACCAAACAGCCCGCTGCATTCTCCCCCAGTATATCTTTATAATGATCGACAGCTAGGAAATCGCTCAGAGGCACACCCACATCTTGAGAAAATGTCTTGTTCAAAAACTGAACTTTACCACTGAGATTAACCATCCAAATCCAAATCGGAGCGACATCAAGAATCGCTTGGAGCATTTTTTTCTGATCGGCAAGCTGAGCTTCGGTTCGGCTAATTTTTACTAGCGATCGCTCTAATTGTTGGTTGTAATCCTGATATTTTTTATATAGCAGAGCATTTTGCAAACTGATGGCTGCCTGGGAACACAGGAGATTGAGAAGTTGCAGGCGATCGCGGGTGAAAACTCTTGCGGTTAAGCGATTTTCCAGATACAAAATGCCGACTAAGTTGCCTTGATCGAGAATCGGCCAACACAACAGGCTCTGCGGTTGGTATTTGAGGATGTAGGAGTCGGAATCCCAATCACGTTGTTGAGCGAGATCCCGAACTATCACAGGTTTCAATAAATTTTGAACGCAGTCAACAATTTTGAGGGGCAAGATATCGCTGTTGTCATCGAGTTTTGCGGATGATAAGTCGATCGCCCATTCGAGTCCCGAATTGTCGAGCGCGCTGGTAGCCCTGATTTCCCATTGATTCCCGTTTGACAAAATCAGCGCTCCTTTGTCAGCTCCTGTATTTTTCATCGCCAGTTGCATCAGTTTGGCAATCAGTTGATCGAGTTCTCTTTCACTAGAGAGCGCTTGACAAGCTTTTAGCAGTGTTGAAAAATTCCCGAAATCTGAGACGCTCGCCGAAACAGACGGATGAATGGATGGATGAATGGATGGATGAAGCGATTGATTTGGCACCGCAGGTGTAGGAAAATTTGCTAATGGATTTGCAGGGAGTTTTGCGGGTTCTAAAATCGGTTTTAATAATTGAGGATAACGTTTTTCTAAGTCATCAATTTTGGCTCTATCTCCCCAGCGGAAATAGCAATCATAGGCATCTATCATGTAGAGTCGGGCAATTTTTTCTCTTCCTAATGACAGGTAAAACTTAGCAGCGAGTTCGCAGCCAAGAGCTTCTTCATTGACATATTCGTTAGCTTTAGCTCCGGTAATAGCTCGATCATAAAGTTCCATTGCTTCTGCTGTCTGTCCCATAACGCCCAGCAATTCTGCTTCAACCAGATCGAACTTGTGTTGGTAATTGATCGGCGTATGCTGCGCGAATTCTTTGAGTTTTTTCTGACTAGCCCCAACGCGCTTCAGGATTTGTTGGCGCTCCGCCGGTGCGGCATCTGCATAGATTGCCAAATCTGCCAGCGCATCATAAAAGTCGTGCATCATCGTTACTAGCATCAAAACACAATTCCCAAGATAAGGTTTGCCTCCATTTCCCCTGTCGATTGGCTACGGATTACGGCTGGAATATATCCCGAATCCGTGGCCTCTTTTTGTTAAAATTTATCCACCTCCATCTGGCAGGTAACAGTCAAGATTAATTGAAAGATTGGAAGGTTTAATGTATTTGTAAATAATCGGTCTGCGTTCGAGTTCGTCGAGAATGTCTGTTCGGTTGAGGACTATTTCTACCGAGCCAATTAACGATCGCTAATGCAACTTTTTGGGATTTTGGCAGCACCGCGTCCCGGAACTCCTCCGCCACAAGGACGTAGGTTTGAGAATTTTAGCGGCGGGTGGTTGGTCTTTGTCGCGCACGAACCGATCGATAGCCGATCGAGAATCTGTGTACAATTGCGCGATCGGGCGATATCCCGGCATTACCGCAGTCAAATCTAGTACATTTATTATTGTGTCCATATCGGCTGACCTCAACTCCGACATTAGCTTGACAAAACTTAGTGTATCTATCTTAGGGCATAAACCGCATAATTTTTGATCGCCCGATCGAAAATTCCAATTATCTGTTAATGAACAACATTTTATACTTTGGCGATCGCGATTAAAGCTTTTTACTTACGTATAAGTTTTTGCTGTTAATCTCAAATGCGATTCAATGAAGGCGAAATACCGTAGAAACACCGCCTTATCATGTCTTGAAAAATACAATGGGTCATAAATTGAATTTAATATAGCTCGATCGCCCAAATTTCCGCGAAGCCGGTCAAAAAGTTAATACCTTAAAAAGTCCAAATACAATCTATATAAATTATAAAGAATCAGTCGTGAAAGCAGTAGCATTCCAGTCCGTCGGGTAAGGTTCGAGCGTCGCCGCTCTCCCCTCCCCTGAGAACGCAGCATGAGAGTTTCCAACTCACTGCGCTCA